>JAHZJA010001322.1 GCA_022601155.1 Deltaproteobacteria bacterium
CATCGCCAACGCGGAGACGGTGGACAGCAGGTACATCGCCAGCAGCAACAAGCCCTGATCGATCCCGCGACTGAAGACCGGGTCGGCGCCCACGAACAATGCCCCGATCACCAGCGTGTAGATCGGCAGCCGGGCCGAGCAGCTCATGTACGGGATCATGAGGATGGTGACGAGGCGGTCGCGGACGCTGGAGATCGTGCGCGTGCCCATGATGGCCGGCACGGCACACGCATAGCCCGACAGCAGCGGGATGAAGGCGCGTCCGTGCAGTCCCAGGCGCGCCATCAACCGGTCGAGCAAGAACGCGGCGCGGGCCAGATAGCCCGAGTCTTCGAGCAGGCCAATGAACAAGAACAGCAGTGCGATCTGGGGGACGAACACCACCACGTTGCCGACGCCCGCGATCACGCCTTCGGTGATGAGCTCGGTGAGCAGCCCGGGCCCGAGCGCATCGGTGATGGCGCTGGACACCATGCCGAAGGCCTCTTCGATGAGGCCCATCACCGGGTCGGCCCACGAGAAGATCGAGACGAAGATGAAGGCCATGACTGCGACGAAGGCGACCAGGCCCCACACCCGATGGGTGAGCACGCGGTCGATCGAGGCGGAGCGATCCATCGCGGGGGCCTTGGCGCGGACGTGCTCGGTGTGGGCGATCGCATCGAGGATTTCGTCGACTCGGCGATAGCGAGCGTGGACGAGCTGCGCGGCGGCGGTGCGTACGGTGGTGGGCCCCAGCTGCTCGAAGACGGTGGTCGCGGCGGGGGTGACCGTCTGCTCGACGACGGCGCCGACCAGCGCCGCGTGAGCCTGGGCCCCGGACACGCCCGCGGCGTGCAGCGCATCGAGAGCCTGCGCGAGCGCCTCCTGGTCGGCCGTCGCCGTCACCAGTTGGGGCTCGACGTCCGACTGCGCGGCGGCCTCGCGGAGCGCGGCGACCACCTGCGCGGCGCCGTCGCCCGTGCGTGCGACGGTCGAGACGACGGGCACGCCCAACCGCTCGGCCAGCTGCTCCGCTTCGACCGGCAGCCCGGCATCCCGCGCGACATCGACCATGTTGAGCGCGATGACCACGGGGAGGCCGAGCTCGAGCACCTGCAGCCCCAGGTAGAGGTTGCGCGCGAGGTTGGAGGCATCGAGCACCAGCAGCACCGCATCGGGACGGTCGCTGGCTTCGAGCACGGCGAGGGCCGCGGCTTCGTCTTCGGAGGTGGGGCTGAGGCTGTAGGTGCCGGGCAGGTCGATGAGGCGCACCGGTGCGCCGCTGCCCGCCAGTCGCGGTGTGAGCGACCCTTCGAGGCATTCCACGGTGACGCCCGAGTAGTTGCCCACGCGGTGCCGCGAGCCCGTCAACACATTGAACAGGCTGGTCTTGCCGACATTTGGGTTGCCGGCGACGGCGATGCGTAACACCGACCCGCTCATCGACGAACAACCCGCACATGCGCCGCTTCCGCTCGGCGAAGCGACAGGTGATAGCCGCGGAGGCACAGCTCCACCGGATCTCCCATCGGCGCGGTCTTCACCAGCTCGACCCTCGTGCCCGGAACGAAGCCCATCTCGAGCAGACGGATCGCCATGCGATTGGGACCCTCGACGGCGGTGACCTCGGCGCTCTCGCCGACGGCTAGCGCTTCGAGCGTAGTCGCATCCCTGGACACGGGCGGCGGAGCATAGCACTCCTGGTTGCGGCGCCAACCCACCCCCAAAGCCCCACACGACGGACTCATCATGGAATATCGCAACCTCGGAAGAAGCGGACTGAAGGTCTCCTCCCTGTGCCTGGGCACGATGACGTTTGGCGAGGCCAACGAAGGTTCGTTCATGCACAAGGTCGGCTGCGACGAGCCCACCTCGTTCGCCATCATGAACCGTGCCCTCGAGGCCGGGATCAACTTCTTCGACACCGCCGATGTCTACGGCCAAGACGGCCTCACCGAGCGGGTGATCGGCAACTGGTTCGAGGCCGAGGGGCGCCGTGACGAAGTGGTGCTGGCGACCAAGTTCCGGTTCATCATGGGCAAGGGGCCCAACCGCAGCGGGGCCTCGCGCTATCGCATCGTCAAGACGGTGGAGGACAGCCTGCGGCGGCTCAAGACCGATCGCATCGACCTGTACCAGATTCACATGCAAGACATCGACACGCCCGAAGAGGAGACCCTTCGTGCGCTCGACGACTTGGTCAGCCAGGGCAAGGTGCTGTACATCGGCTGCAGCAACTACGCCGCGTATCGGCTCACCGAGAGCCTATGGCTGAGCAAGACCTTGGGGCTGTCGCGGTTCGTCTCGGCCCAGATGCAGTACAGCCTGGTCACCCGTGACATCGAGCGCGAGCACGTACCCGTGTGCCGTGACCATGGGCTGGGCATCCTGCCGTGGTCACCGCTTGCGGGCGGGTTCCTGACCGGGAAGTACCGCAAGGGCGAGCCCGCGCCCGAGGGGACCAGGCTCGACCAGTGGAAGGATCGCTGGGGTCGGTTCGATACCGATCGGCACTGGCGGATCCTGGCCGCCGTGGACGAGGTCGCCAGCCAGACCGAGCGCAAGCCCAGCCAGATCGCGTTGGCCTGGCTGCTCCGCAAGCAGAGCGTCACGTCGGTGATCTTCGGTGCGCGGACGATGGCTCAGCTCGAGGACAACCTCGGTGCCGCCGAGCTGACCCTCAGCGACGAGTACATGGAGAAGCTCGACGAGGCCTCCACCTTCGATCTGGGCTATCCGTACAACTTCATCGGCAACATCCAAGAGCGCTGGTAGCCGCGGTGCCGACAGCTCGCCGAGGACTTCGGCGAGCGGCGCGGGGGGCCGCCGACCACGGTGGCTCCGGGCTGCCTTCGCGAGCCGAGACCGCAGGTCGGCCATCGCGTAGGGACGGCTCGACCACGGTGGGCGAGCCGCCGGGCCACCTCGGCCTCAGCCGCTGCGGGTGAGCTGCTCGACCACGGCGGGGAGGATCTGCTCGACTCCATCGTCGACGCGAAGCTGCACCAGTGGATCGCCACGGGTGGGCCCCCGGTTGACCACCGCGACGGGGGTGCCTTGCTTGGCAGCGCGGCGGACGAAGCGATAGCCCGAGAACACGGTGAGGGAGGAGCCGACGACCAGCAGGACCTCACCCTCGTCGAACAGCGACCACGCATCGGCCGTGACGTCCGGCGGAACGTTCTCGCCGAAGAACACGACCCTGGGCTTGAGCACCCCGGCACACCGCAGGCAGTGGGCGAGCACGAAGCCCTCGATCTGATCGGTCGACAGCTCGGCATCGCCATCGGGTGCCATCGGGGCGGGAGCGTGGATCGACCCGGGGTTGAGGGCCAGCAGCCGCGCCTGCAAGGCGTCCCGCGATTCCACCTGCCCGCACGACAGGCACGAGACCTCGTGGAGCGCTCCGTGGAGCTCCACCACCCGTCGGCTCCCTGCTGCGTGGTGCAGGCGGTCGACGTTCTGCGTGATGACCCCTCGCAGTACCCCGGCCTGCTCGAGGGCGGCGAGAGCTCGGTGCGCGGCGTTGGGAACGGCGGCGCGAAATCGTGGCCACCCCACCATCGAGCGGGCCCAGTATCGCTGTCGGCCCGCGTCGTCGCCGATGAACGTGCGGTATTGGATGGGGTTGCGGGCCAGCTTGCGTGTCTTGGGCCCGCGGTAGTCGGGAATGCCCGAGCCGGTGCTGCACCCCGCTCCGACCAGCGCCACCACTCGCCGACCGCGGAGCAGCTGGACCGTCGCCGCGACGCCCTCGGCCCCGTGGAGTGGTTCGACCCCCTGTGGCGAGGGCTCGGTTGGCTGCGGATGCACGCGAGCAAAGTAGCAGCCCCATCACCTGTGGTTGCGTGTCGGACGGTGCGGTCTGTGGCGATCCGCAACGTGGCAAGCCACGACGAACTACACCGAGGGCCCTGTCCCCCACCGGGCAAACTACCGAGATCCGGACCATTTCGTGGGGTGACACGATGGCGCGCGACTTGGACAATGGGCAGGCGGAGCCCATGACCCTGACAACGCGACCACGAGTGACGGCACCGAGCGCCCTCGCCCTGCTGCTGGCGCTGGCCCCCGGCTGCAGGGACGACGCCGAGCCCGGAGCAGCCGACGACACCAGCGGCGACGTCGGTGAGCCCACGGCGGGTGGCAGCGGTACGGCCAGTGATGACGGCGAGCCCATGGAGGGGGACGGCGCCGTCTACCTGACCCCGACCGAGCACCTCAACCGAGCCTCGATGGCGTTGCGAGGGGTTCGCCCGACGGCGAACGAGCTTCAGCAGGTGACCGACGATCCCGACGCGTTGCCTGGCATCGTGGACGGCTACCTCGACGATCCTCGCTTTGGTGCCATCGTCCGCGATCTCCACAACGACGCGCTGCTGGTGTTGGTGGACTTTGCGGTGTTCCCCGCGGGCTTCCTACCCAAGGGTCCCGTGGCCGACGTCGATGCCTACGCACTCAATCGTTCGATCGCAGAGGCTCCCCTGCGGCTCATCGAGCACGTGGTGGTCAACGACCTGCCCTACTCCGAGATCGTCACCGCCGACTATACGCTGGTCGACCGGACCACGTCCGAGGTGTGGGGCGTGCCCTACGATGGTGACGGTCAGTCGTGGGAGACCAGTGCCTGGCAGGACGAGCGTGAGCACGCGGGGATCTTGTCGGATCCGTGGCTGTTCCAGCGGCACAACAGCACGCTCAACAACGCCAACCGCGGGCGGGCCAATGCAATCTCGCGCGGACTGCTTTGCTACGACTTCTTGGCGCGCGACATCGAGGTCGACGCCAGTGTGAACCTGGCCGACCCCGATGCGGTCGCCGATGCGGTCGTCGACAACGCGGCCTGTGCCAGCTGCCACCAGGCGCTCGACCCCTTGGCGAGCTTCTTCGGTGACTGGTCGCCCGTTTATGTTCCGGCCGAGGTCGAGTACCCGTTCGACTCGTACTTGCCCGACGTGTTCGCGCAGTCCGGCGTGACGCTGCGCGACCCCGGGTATTTTGGTCAGGCGGGTGAAGGCCTGGCGCAGCTGGGGCAGTTCATCGCCGACGATCCGCGGTTTTCTCGGTGCACCGCGCAGCGCTTCTACGCCTATTTCCACCAGATCGACGTGGAAGACGTGCCCCTCGAAGTGGCCGCACAGCTGCAATCGGAGCTGGCCCAAAGTGGGATGAACGCCAAGGCTCTGGTGCGCGCCATCGTGCTCGACGATGCGTTCCGGGTCTCTCATGTGGAGGAGGAGGGCGAGCTCGATCCCGTCGGCGTGAAGAAGGCCCGGCCGCCCCAGCTGGCGCTGCTGTTCGAGGACCTCACCGGATTCACATGGCGGACCGATCTCACCGAGTTCGACCTGTCACCGATCGATCTGATGGCCGACGGGTTCCTCGGCTACAACGTGTTGCTGGGCGGTGTGGACTCGATCTTCGTCACCCGGCCGTCGCATACGTACAGCGCGACGGCCAGCCTCGTGCTGCGCAACCTGGCCCGCGAGGCAGCCAACCATGTCGTCGACACCGACCTGGCCAACGCCGATCTCGGCTCGCGTCGCCTGCTCACGCTGGTGACCGCGTCGGACACCGACGAAGCGGTGATTCGTGAGCAGCTGGCCGCGCTCCACCTGCGGCTGTTCGCCCGCATCGAGGCCCCGGACGGCGAGGCCATCAACGAGAGCTACGCGCTGTTCCGAGGCGCGCTCGACCACGCCGGACAGGTGCCCCGCGCCTGGAAGGTCACCCTCACCGCCCTGCTTCAGGACGTCGACATCGCCTACTACTGAGGGAAGGACGCAACGATGCTGAAGATCACTCGCAGAGGAATGCTGCTCGGAGCGGCCGCCACCGCCAGCGCGGGGCTGCTCGCGTCCCGGCGACACGCACGGGCGGGCACCGACCAGCCCGCCCGTCGCCTGATCATCGCGATGGCGTCGGGAGGGTGGGACACGACGGCGGTGCTCGACCCCAAGCCGGGCCTGGGCACCATCGACGTGCTGCCCGGCGACATCCAGTCGTTCGACGGGCTCCCAGTCTACGTCGATGGCACGCGCCCCACGGTGACCAGCTTCTTCGAGGCCCACGCCTCGCTGTGCACGATCGTCAACGGGGTGGGGGTGCAGTCGCTCAACCACCCCGACTGCGCCAAGCGCATGCTGACGGGGACGCCCTCGGATACCAACGCCGACATGGGCGCCATCGTGGCCCACGCCTTGGCCCAGTCGCTCGCGGCTCCGTACCTCGTGTTGGGCCAGTCGTCATTCTCGGGCCCGTATGCCTCGATCTCCGCGCGAGCGGGCACGGCAAACCAGCTGGGCACGCTGCTGTCGGCCGACCGGGCGTTCCCCGTGGGAAGCCCCGCCGACTTCACGCCCCGGCTGCCGTTGGATGCGACCGAAGACGAGCTCATTCGCGCGCACGTAGAGGCTCGGGCACAGCGGCAGCTGCAGAGCCGAGGGCAGGTGGGTCACAACCAGGGCCGACTGCAGGATTTCATCGACTCGCTCGCTCGCGGTGACGCGCTGGCAGCATCGGCCGACTTCGGCGACTTTGGCTACACGGGCGACCTGCAGTTCCAGGCGGGGTTGGCCGTGGACGCGCTCGAGCAGGGGCTCAGCCACAGCGTGCAGATCGAGATGGGCGGCTGGGATACCCACGACAACAACCTGCTTCAGCTCAGCCAGAACGAGGCGTTCTACGCCGGGCTGCGCACGCTGGTGGACCTGATGGTGGAGCGACCCGGGATGACTCCGGGCTCCAGCATGATCGACGACACCGTGGTGCTGGTCGTCTCGGAGATGGGTCGGACCCCCAAGCTCAACGAGCGCTCGGGCAAGGATCACTGGCCCGTGACCTCCGCGATGCTGATCGGCGGCGGGCTCGGTGGCGCTCGGGTGCTGGGTGGTACCGACGAACTCCAGCAAGGGGTCGATGTCGATCTGGCGACCGGCCAGCCCAGCGACGACGGTGTCCAGATCCAATACGGCAACTTCGCCGCCGGCTTGCTCGAAGCGGTGGGCGTCGACTCTACGGTCTATCTTCCCGAAGCGGAGCCATTTCGTGCGCTGTGTAGCTAGCCTCTCGCTGACCCTCCCGCTGTTCCTGACTCTCACCACCACCGCATGCGGCGACGACTCGTCCTCGGACGAGAGCGGGGCTGCCGCGTCGAGCGGCACGGGCGGCTCCACGGGCGATGCCACGGGCACCGCCGATGAGACCGGTACCGGGGGCGAACCGATGGGCCCGTGGAACAACCTCGAAGAGCGACCGTGCCCCGACGACAACTTCCTCACCTACGAGAACTTCGGTGGGCCCTTCATGCTGACCTACTGCACGGGGTGTCATGGCTCGGGTGTGCCCGCCGACATGCGTCAGATGGCCCCGCTGGGGGTGGATTTCGATGACGTGGAGGATGTGCGGACCCACGCGGTCAACATCTGGGCCCTGGCCGCCGATCAGAACGAGGCCATGCCTCCGGTGGGTGCAGCCGATGACATGGAGCGGATGATGCTCGGTGAGTGGCTGGCCTGTGGCGCGCCGACGGATGCCGACATCGAGATGTGAGGGCGCGACGCGTCGTGCTCAAGCCCAGCGCACGAACATGCGCGACTCGATGCTCTGCCGCGGGCGGGCGTCGTTGTGGGTCTCCACGATGTCGATGGCGGCGTGCGGCACCCCGCTGACCCCCTGATTGGCATAGACGGTGAACAGGGCGACCTGCTCGGGGCGTATGCGGTCGAGATACGTCCAGCGGTGGCCCTCGCTGTACGCCAGTCCGCGAATCTGGCCCCGACGCTGGGGAAAGATGATGTCGACATCGACCCAGTCCTCGGGCGCAACGCTGCGGGGTAGCACGAACCCGAGGGGTGCCCGCTCGACCGGATGGACCAAGGGGCGCCATGCGTTGACGATGGCGAACCGGCAGCTGTGCCACGCACGGGCTCGATCGGCGCCCAAGAGCGTCAACATGCGCTGATCGGCCGACCGTCTGGTGTAGTCGCAATGCACATGGAACGAGGGGGGCCGGAAGCGGTTGGTCTCGGTGCGCAGGGTGTGATCGAAGACGACGACCTCATCGGCCCCGAGCTGTTGCGACAGCAACTGGCGCAGCTCGATCTCGTAGGCGGGCCGAGCCTCGTCGAACGCCTCGGGTGAGCGCAGCGTGGTAGGGGCGGTCACGAACCGAAGACCATCGCGGTCGAACGTCGGGCAGTCTTCGGGTGCCCGTGCATCGTGCAGCGGGACCGTCATCCAGTGGTACTCGGGATCGATGCGGTTGCCGGGTACCCCATCGGCATCGATGAGGATGCGCGCGGTGCTGCGACCAGGCTCGTGGTACTGAACGCGACCGGTGGCGGCCATCGAGATCGAGGGTAGCTGCTGGGGCGCTCCTGACGAGCGCCGCACCGCAGATCGAGCCCACACAGCCCCCACGCGAGGGTCTCGCGTATCCCGTGGTCGGGTGCGTCGTGGCCGGCGACCCCGTGCTGGAGGTTTCTCGGAGCGACTGGTGGGTAAGGCGTTCGAGCCCCGATTCACGCTGCCCATTCCCCATCACGCCCAATGTCGGGGCCGACGGTCGAGCTCGCGCCGACCCCTGCTCCACGAGCGAGAGAACGAGCGGCTCGAGCGTGGGCCCGGTCATTGCCCACGTGGGATCAGCAGCCGGTGAACACGTAGATTCCGTTTCCGCAGTCGATGCCGAGCGCGGCGCAGCCGAAGTTGGGAAGATCGACCAGGCAGGTCATGCAGCTGGTGCCCTGGATCAACTTCGGCTGACACGGCAGCTGCATGGGTTCATCCGACGAGGTCAGACGATCCAGCGATTGGGCATCGACGGGCTCGTTTGGTGCGGATTGCTCATCGATGAGGGCGACTTCGTAGTCGTCGACGCCGGCCGCTCGTGCCACCTCGGCGGCCAGGATCTCGGCCTGGATCGCCTGTTGGTCGTCTTCGGTCACGTCGCACGCAACACCGAGGCTGCCCAGCAGGGCAGCGATCGAGACCAACGTCCATCTGGGGTCTGGGGGGTTCATGCACGGGTGGACGTTGGTCCAAGCTCATCGATCAGCAGTAGATCGAGACGACGGGGCCGCCGCCGCAGTCCACGCCCTGCGCCACGCAGCTGTTGAGCGGGATGTTGATGTGGCAGACCCGGCACGAGTGGCCGATCCAGGGCGATCCCTGGCAGGGCAGCAGCACCGGTCCGTCGCTCGAGGTCAAGTCGCCGGGCGCCGCCTCGAAGGGATCGGCGTGCTCGTCGACATTGACGACCTCGTAGTCGTCGATGCCTGCCGCCTGTGCGACTTGCTCGGCGAGCAACTGGTCACGCAACGGGTCGTCGACCTCGGCTGTCGTGTCGCAGCCGAGGGTGAGGGCGGCCAGCAGTGGGGCGACGAGCAGGGTGATCGACAGAGGGGCTTGGAGTTTCATGCGGGGGTGGACGCAGGGGCCACGACATCGATCATGGGCCTCGGACCCCGAGAGGCGAGCACGGTTTTCGGCCCGCAACAGCCGTGGGGGACGTTGCGCTGAGGTTGCACCCGAGTACAGCGACGGCCGTCCGGAACTACACGACGGCTCGAACGATCAAGGGATGTCTCGGCGACGCCGAGGTTGAACCAGGCAGGCCGCTGCGACGCCCGGCCGGGGCGACGCGAACCCTGGAGGGACAAGGAGGAGCAGGTCGTTGGCTACGCGGCGCCGAGGTTGGCACCCGAGTCGGCGGCAGCGACGACGCGAGGCGTGGCCTCTTCGACGGTGCTCTCGGTCTCGGCTCGCTGGGCACGGGCGCTGGCGACCGAGGCCCCGGCAGGGCGTACGGCCTGCTCCGGCTCCGGCGCGTCGAAGAACTCGCGCAGCTTCACGTAGAAGGGCTTGGCGACCACCAGCGAGGAGTGGCCACCGGGCAGCACGAGGTAGTCGCGCTCCTTGTCCACGCCCTTGAGCAGGTCGGGCCGCGGGCAAAAAGCGTCCTGTGCCGCGCTGACCTGACGTACGCGCACCCCCTCGGGCAGGGGCGCATCGCGAAGGTCGCGGAGGAACGGGCTGGTGGGCAGCACCTGCCACACCGAGGGGCTGACGAGTCCCACGGTGCTGACTCCGGCCAGGCCGACCCAGGTGCCGCTGCTCGGCGTGCCGAGGAGGGCCAATCGCCGGATCCAGCGCTGGGCCTGCATGAACTTGATCGCGTGCAGGGCGATGAGCCCACCCATGCTGAATCCGACCATGTCGACCTGGGTGACCCCGAGCTCCCGCTCGAGTCGCCCCAAGTGTTCGACTAGCTGCTGCGCCGAAGACCGGAGCGAACGCAGTTGGAAGGTGCCGTGGTGGTAGCTGAAGACCACGCGCCCATCGGCCTGGAAGCGATGGGTCAGCGGAATCATTGTTCCGCGGGTACCCATGAACCCGTGGGCGAGAACGACAGGCGGGCTGCCGGGCCGGGTCCAAGACATGTCGCCCGCAAAGTGGTTGCCGCGCGCAAGATGCCGCGCGTAGGCCACGCTGTGGCTTACGGTCTTGAGCGCGCGTCTCAGGCGACCGGGTTTGGCGTCCTTCGTGACCAAGGCGTTACTCAATCTACCAAGTGATCGAGCGGCCGATCAGATTCCTGGAATTCACGCACTGCGCGCACCCCTTCAAGGGCCAAGATCCCAGCATTTTCGAGATCTTGAGGCAGAACCGCGCTGCTGGCCCGATGGGGCCCCGCGGACTCGACGCCGTGGTTCGGCGGTGGCGCACCGTGCAATCGGGCGTCATCCGGCCTGACTCGGGACGCTCGGGACTACGGGAGAACCGTACGGAACCTGCGGGCCACTCGGCCGCGGTCAGGTCTCTTCGTCGTGCTCATCGGGACCGACGTGGACCAACGCGGTGCTGGGCGACGCCGCGGGCGCCTCCGGAAGCATCGCGCGGAACATGCTGGGATCACCGCCACCGGGCCCCAGCGCGCGCAGTCGACTCTGAGCCTCGCTCGCCAGCCGTGTGCCCGGAAACGCCTTGGCGGCGTCCTCATAACGCGAGGCCGCCAGCTTGCGCTCGCCGATGTGCTCGTAGGCCTGGCCCAGGTGGAACAGGTAGACGACCAAGGCGGGGTTGTACTCGAGCGCGTCCAGGCCCCCCGCGAGCAGGTCGATCGCCTCGCGAGCCTGACCCATACGGACCAGACACAAGCCTTCGACCGAGCTCCATGCCAGCTCGACGTCCCGACGAAACGCAGCCGGGACGTGCTGGAGACACAGGTCGCGGTCGGCCCGGATCGAGTCGAGGCGCTGCTGATCGGGGGCGGAGGTGAGCACGGCCAGCTCGTGTCGGCCAAAGGCGGCCAACGCCTTCAGATGAGGGGTGAGCGTGGATTCCTCTTCGGTCGTGCCATAGACCCCGGCCGCCTCGTCCAGGCGCCACTCGGCCACCAGCAGCCCGCCCAGCTGGGCCCGCGCCAGCCACTGACGCTCGGGGCTGACCGCCTCGCCCGCTTCGGCCAGGGCAAGCTCGCGTCGCAGCCGATCTTCCAGCCCTCGATGCTGCCCCGCGGCGATCGCCTTGCGGAGCGTCTCGGCCTCGTACAGCGCCCGTCGCTGGCGTCCCCAGCCGATCATCCAGGCGCCCATCGTCATGCCGAACGCGAGCGCGGCCAAGACCGTCAGCTCGCCGGCGCAACCGGTCAATACCCCGAGCGCGACGAGGCCCACGGCTCGGACGCCGAGGCGGGGAGCGCGAGAGACGGCCATGCACGACAGCATAGCGTGGCCGACGAGATCGCGGGCCGACGACGTTCAGCATCGGCCCAGCGGGGCTGCTAGCGTGGGCCCGTGCCCCGGCGCGTGGACACTCCGCCCAACCCTTGGGAGTCCACGCACGTCGAGTACCTGGGCGAGCCACCGCCCGTGGCGCTGACGGTATTCGAGGAGCAGGCGCGCTCGATCGTCTCCAGCAACTCCAGTCCGGACGTTCCCTTTACCCACAGCGCCAACCCCTACCGCGGGTGTTTTCACGGCTGTGCCTATTGCTACGCCCGGCCGTCGCATCAGTATCTGGGGTTTGGGGCCGGCACCGACTTCGAGCGCAAGCTGGTCGTCAAGACCAACGCCGTCGAGCTGCTGCGCAAGACCTTCATGGCCCGCCGCTGGAAGGGCGAGGCCCTGGCGATGTCCGGTGTCACCGACTGCTACCAGCCCCTCGAGGCGAGCTACGGCCTCACCCGCGGGATGCTGGAGGTCTGCCTCGAGTTCCGCAATCCCGTCGGTGTGATCACCAAGGGCGCCCTGGTCGAGCGCGACGTCGACCTGTTTGCCGCGCTTCATCGCGTGACCTCGGTCCGCGCCTATATGAGCATTCCCTTCGCCGACGACGCGATGGGCCGGGCCATCGAGCCCTATGCCGCCTCGGTCGGTCGTCGCTTTGCCGCGCTGCGGACCCTGTCGGAGGCCGGGGTGACGACGGGGGTGTCGATCTCCCCCGTGATCCCCGGGCTCAACGACGACCAGATCCCCGAGATCCTGCGTCGTGCCCGTGAGGCCGGGGCCCAGCGCGCGTTCATGGTGATGCTGCGCCTGCCCGCCGAGGTGCGTCCCGTGTTCCTCGAGCGCTTGCAGCAAACGCTGCCGCTGCGGGCGAGCAAGGTCGTGCATGCCATCGAGCAATCGCGGGGTGGTGAGCTCTACGATCCCCGCTTTGGCCACC
The DNA here is from genome assembly GCA_022601155.1 of Deltaproteobacteria bacterium. Classification (GTDB taxonomy): domain Bacteria; phylum Myxococcota_A; class Polyangia; order Nannocystales; family Nannocystaceae; genus Paraliomyxa. The sequence continues at coordinate 12,652 of JAHZJA010001322.1, forward strand.
GGATGAAGGGCCAAGGTCCGCGGTGGGCCGCGATCGAGGCGCTGTTCGGAGCCCACCACCGCCGGCTGGGTTTCTTGGACGACCGCCAGCAACTGCAGGATCAGCCCACCACCTTCGCGCGGCCGCGGGCGCAGCAGGAACTGTTCGACCTGTAGCGGTGATGCTGGTGAAGCCGCTCTGCGTCGGGCAGCATGGACGTCATGGCCACCGATCCGCTCGAGCGCGTACGCGAGATCATCGAGGCGCTACCAGAGACCTCCGAGAAGCTGTCCCATGGCTCGCCCACGTGGTGGGGTGGCAAGAAGACGTTCGCCTGCTTCCATGGGGGTAGTTACGACGAGGGCCGTCGCGCGGTGTGGATCAAGGCCCCCGAGGGGGCGCAGGAGGACTTGATCTCGGCCGCTCCGGAGCGCTTCTATCGCCCCAAGTACCTCGGCCCGAGCGGGTGGGTGGCACTGCGGCTCGAAGGCAAGGTCGATTGGGGCGAGGTGCGGGTGTTGCTGGTGCAGGGGTATCGGATGGTGGCACCCAAGCGGGCGCTGGCGGTGCTCGATGCGGACGGGTGATCGGCCACCGATTCGATGAACACTCCCCCACCTCCCACGAAGATTCCGCTCGACGATGGCGTGCGCGCCGATCTCCAGCGTGCGCGGACCAACTACGGGTGGGCACTCGGCATCAGCATCGTCGTCGGCGTTGGAGGGCCCATCGCGTTCGGAGTGTCGCAGCTGCTCAACCCCCTCAACAACACCATCGCGCAGCGCATCGGCATCGTCGCGCTCACCTGCTTGTTCATCGCGATGTTTGGGCTCATCCCCTTGATGTTGAAGGTCAAGCGCAAGGTTCTACGCGCGGATCTCGAAGCGGGCTACGTCGAGGAGTTCGAGGCGGTCGTCGTCGAGAAATTCCGGGCTCGCTCCGGCCTCCAGGTACGGATCGGCCCGCACTGGTTTGCGGTCGACCGCCGACGCTATCGCGTGCTGTCCAAGGGGCTGACCGTGCGGGTCCGCTGCACGCCCAACGCCAGGCGGGTCGTCGCACTGTATGGGGCGGACGGCCGTGCCTTGTGAGCGGTGCGTAGGTGCCGGGCTCCGGATGGCGTGACGCACGGACATCTCGGAGCGCGACCCCACCGCCCGATGCGCGGCGGCCATCCCATATCGGAGCCCGTCGTGGGCAGGAGGTGCCGCAGACCTCTGGTCACACCGCAACCCCACCCCGCACCGACTTGGCCCAGTCGTCGAGGTTGCTCAACGTGCTGTGCAGCAGCGCGGGGTTGGCCGACAGCGCGCCCAGCTCTTGCTCGAGCAACGCCTTGGCTCGTCGCAGCCGTGTCCGAATCGTCCCCTCGGGCACCTCGAACACCGCCGCGATGTCGGGCGCGATCATGGGCTCCCAGAAGTACAGCTCGAGCAACACCTGGTGCTCGAGGGGGATCTTCCGCAGCGCCTGCAGCAGCAGTCGCTGCTCGTGCCGATCGGCCAGGACCTCGACCGGGCCGACACCCAGCTCGAACACCGAGGTCACGCCGAAGTCCAGCCGCTCGGCGTCCCGCCGCGCCCGACGGTAGTGGTTGCGCAGCACGTTGTACGCAACCCCGAACACGAAGCTGCGGAAGCTGCCTTCACCCCGATACAAGCCCTTGGCTTCGAGGAGCGTCACCACCGTTTGCTGGATCAGATCGTCGAAGTCGTCCCCGGCCTTGTTGCGAAAGAACCGGGTCAGCGCCTTGAAGTGACGGTCGAAGAGCGTCTCCCCGGCGTGCTTGTCACCGCCCCGCCAGGCCTCGAGCAGCTCGTCATCGGTCGACACGGCAGCGTCATACTACCAGGCCGTTGCGGATCGACGACCACGGGGCGCTCGCAGGCGACCGGTGAGCGCTAGCGAGACTGGAGCACGGCCAGGCGCTCGCGACAGAACTCCACCTCGGGCTGCTTGACGTCGAACTGGTCGGCCCTGGAGACACAGTACGTGTAGGCCCCCGTGCCCATGGCCAACGGCGGAGCGATGACGGTGGTCAGCTCCTTGCAGTAGGCGTCGCGCGACGAAGAAGGGAGGCCCTTGGGCAGTGCAGCATTGCCCAGCTCCATCCCGAATTTCTCCCCGATGAGCCCGGTCCGAGATGCGGCGACCAGCACCCAGTAGGGCGAACCGGACTGCTTGACCGCCGCGTAGCTTCGACTGAGCTCGCGCCCGATCCGGGTGGCCTGCGCGACGTAGGCTCCGAAGGCGTCCGAAGACAGCAGCGCAGCATCGGCGAAGTCCAGCCCCTGGGGCAGTCGCAGCGCCAAGTAGTCTTCCAACGCTGCATCGGCCTGCTGCACACGGGCACGCCCTACCGCGGTCCCGAACAGCTCGCGCAGCTGAGGATCGTCAGGCGCCTGCACCCCGGCTCGGCTCAGGGCCTCGCCGAAGTGTTGCTGGGCGCGGACCGCCTTGTCGGTCACCCGGGGGCGCGGGACCAACTGGCTCATCTGCGGCCCCTCGCAGCGGTCACCCTCGGTGCGGGCGGGCTGCTCATCTACACACAGTCCGAGCAAGGCATGCGGGCAGGATGCCCGCCACAAGGTGTCCCCGACGATCGAGTGCGCGATGGCCAGCTGAACGGGCTGTGCGGACTGTCCATACGTCTCCAGGAAGTGTGCGGCGGCGGTATGGCGACGGTGATCATCGGACGCGGCGACGATCGTGGCGAAGGCCGCCGCGCGAGCCGAGTCGGTGGCGCTGGGGGCCGACCCATCGTCACCAGCATCGGCGTTGGCGCTGGCGTTGGGCATGGCCGCTGCGGTGGCGTCCGATGGGGCGGGCGTGGGGGTGTCGCGAAACGCGGCGAAGGAGGCAATGCCGACGAGGCCCAGCCCGATGACCGACCCCACGACGGCGCCGATCGCTCGCACGGTCCACACTGGTCGGCGCGGGCTGGCGAAGGGCAGGACGGCGGGGGATCGCCCCAGCGCCTCGACGAAGCCGTCCATCGAGTGGGGGCGATCATCGGGGTTGCGCGACAGCCCTCGCTCGATGAGCGTGCGCGTCGACGCGGGCAGATCGGTCACATCGAGCGGGGTGAACGTGCCCTCCAACACGGACCGGGCCACCTCACCCGCGTCCTCGCCCGCAAAGGGCCGATGCCCGGCGAGTGACTCGTACAGCGATGCACAAAACGCAAACACGTCCGTGCGCGCATCGACGGCTTCTCCGAGGAATTGCTCGGCCGCCATATAGGCGGGCGTGCCCAACAATTGCCCGGTCTGTGTCAGCCCAGGCTCGACCGCCGAGGGGTCGAGGCTCTCGGCTTGGTCGTTCTCGTCGAGGGTATCGGTGGTCTTGACGACGCCAAAGTCGACCACACGCACCCGGCCGTCGTCGCCGATGAGCACGTTCTCGGGCTTGAAGTCGCGGTGAACCAGCCCGGCCCGGTGGGCCGCCTGCAGTCCGCTGGCCGCCTGAGCAAACACCGACCACAAGGCGGCGCGGCTGGGTGAGCCCTCCAGCCAGCTGCGTAGCGTCATGCCTTCCACCAGCTCCATCGCCACGAACACGCGATCGTCGTGCACGCCCACCTCGTGCACCGTCACTACATTCGGGTGCGCGAGCCGGGCGAGGGCGCGGGCCTCCTTGAGCATCCGATCACGACCACTTCGGCGATCGGGCCGCAGCACCTTGAGGGCCACATTGCGGTCCAGCTCTGGATCGTGGGCGACATAGACGGTGCCCATGCCCCCACGACCAATGCGACGGAGAATCTCGTAGCGGTCGATTCGCACCGTGCTCGAGGCACCGAAGATCTTCGACTTGAGATCGCGACGCAGCAGGCTGTCGTCGAGATTGGCGTCGGGCTCAGCGTCCTGCGCCGTCAGCGTGTCGAGGTTGGTCATCGGTGAAGGGTCGGGTTCGCCCACCGCGTCCAGGGTGTGAACCATCGCGTCGTTGGGCTGCACATTGAGGACCGGGAGGGCCGAAGGCTGTCGAGAGGCGGCGAGGTCGGGCATCGAAGGGGCGGTAACCCGACGAGCCCCGACGATTGCCTCTTTTTCACCGCGAGCAATGCGCCCGGCGAGGCAGGGTCGAGTCCACGGGAAGGAACGGCTGGCGCAACGTCGGATGCACCCACGGTACGACGACCCCGACGTCGATCACCCGGTCGTACCGGTCGTGCCGCCGCCCCCCGAGCTGGTCCCACCTCCCGTGGTCGGATCGGGTCCCATCGTCGTCCCCGGTCCTGGCCCGGTCGTCGGATCCTCGGTCGTCATCGGCCCCGGCCCGCTGCTGCCGCTCGCGCCGGTCGTCGCGGTGTCGTCGTTGCCGCTGTCGCTGGCGGTGCCGCTGCCCGTCCCCGTGGAGGTCGGCGGCGGTCCTTGGGACACAGCGCCTGGTGAGCAGTCGCAGCTGCCAAACCCGGCCCCATCGGCGCCGCAGGTCTGCAGGCCATCGAGGTCTTCGTCGGGACAATCGCAGGGCTGCGTCTCCCCGGGGACACACGCCCACGGCGGCACTTCCACCGGCCCGCCGTCGCTGGTGCTGTTGAGCGAGTCGGCCGACGACCCTCCGCAGCTCAGGCACAGCCCCAGCCAGACCGTGAGCCATGGCCGAAGGTGGCCGCGGCTGCGGCCCAGATCGGTGGCATCGCCCACGTCCTGTCGTCGTCCTGCCCGCACCATCGAGGCAGCATCGTACCAGCCCCTGGACCCGCGGTAGGCTCCCGTCCGCCATGTCCGTCGATGCACGCGCCCTATGGGCTCAACTTCGCCCCGATGCGCAGGGGCTCGTCACCACCGTGGTCCAACACGAGGACACGGGGCAGGTGCTCATGGTTGGTTACATGAACCCCGAGGCACTGGCGGCGACGTTGGCCTCCGGTCGGGTGACGTTTTGGAGCCGCAGTCGCAACACGCTGTGGGAGAAGGGGGCGACCAGTGGCAACACGCTGGCGCTCCAGAGTCTGCGCGTCGATTGCGATGCCGACGCGCTGCTGGCCGTGGCTCGCCCCGCGGGTCCCACGTGTCACACGGGCACGACCAGCTGCTTCTTTCGGCGGGTGGAAGGCGACCAGGCCGAGGCGCTGCCGAGCGACGACGGCCCCGCGCCAGGCCCCGATCCGACGCTTGGACGGGTGTTCGACGTGATCCTCGATCGCCAGGCGGGGCGGGGCATGACCAACGCCGAAGGCAAGAGCTACGTGCGTCGCCTGCTCGATGGCGGTGCGCCCAAGATCAACGCCAAGATCGCAGAGGAAGCCGACGAGCTGGCGCGTGCGGTGGAGGGCGAGAGCGACGAGCGCGTGGCATCGGAGGCGGCCGATCTACTGTTCCACACGATGGTCGGACTGGCGCACCGGGGCCTGGGTCTCGCCGATGTATCCCGGGTGTTCGCGCGGCGCTTTGGGCACAGCGGGATCGACGAAAAAGCGAGCCGAGGCTCCTGAGCGCCGCGTGGGGGGGTGCGGCGGCCGACTTTCTCCCGCGCGGACGGGCGGCTATCCTCGCCGCCGAAGGTGGACGCACTCGCCCACAACACGGTCGCCTGGGTGGTTGCCGCCTACGCGATCGCAGCGATCCCGGTTGGGGTCGTCATGGGGTGGCTCCGCGGCGTCGACATTCGCGAGGTGGGCTCGGGCAACATCGGCGCCACCAATGCGGCGCGTGCCCTGGGTCCCCGCCTGGGCCTGGTGGTGCTGGTGCTCGACGCGGCCAAGGCCGCGTTCCCCGTGGTGCTGGCCCGGCAAGACTTTGCGCTGGGATCCCAAGATCACACGGGCCTCGCGGTCGTGGGCATGGCAGCGGTGATCGGCCACATCTTCCCCGTGTATCTGCGCTTTCGCGGCGGCAAGGGGGTCGCGTGCGCGCTGGGGGTCTTCCTCGCCATCGACCCGCCCGTCGCGTTGGGAGCCCTGGTCATGTACATCCACGGCTTGGTGCTCACCCGCACCTCGGCCGTCGGCTCCCTCACCGCGGTCACGGCCATGACGGTGGCGATGTTCTTGTCCGACAAGCCGCAGGCCTACCAGCTGATGACGCTCGGCATCGCAGCCGTCATTTGGATCCGGCACACCAGCAACGTGCGCGGTCTGATCGCCGACGCCAAAGCGCGTAAGCGCGCCGCACCGACCACCCCGCCTTCGTCGAAGGGGTAGGGGTACCGACGAGGGCGCGATCGCTCTCGCTCGGGGTTGGCCTGGGTCGCCGTTTGCGCGGGCCGTGGGGGTGGATCCGTAGTGGGGGCGGGAGGTGATCTCTGGGGTCCGCGAGACCCACGGAATCTCGTTCAATAGGCGCAGAGGCCCGAATTACACCACCGCGCGGCCTGGCCAAACCGACATGAGGTCGCTAACCTGATGTGTAGGACGTGGGTCTACCCAGGCATACGTTGTACATCGGTGGTCTTCCAGCGGACGCCGATGTCGAGACGCTCCAGCGCTTGTTCGGGGGAATCTCCGGGCTGAGGTCGGTGCGCATCGTCAAGCGTTCGAGTGGAAGCTGCCGCGGCTTCGGCTACATCACGTTCGACAATCGGGAGTCCGTCTACGCCGCGCGTCGGATGGACGGGACCCCGCTCGGCGACACGCGCTTGCGCATCGCACCCGCCCGGTAGGTCGGTCGAGGACTGCAGGCGTCTGCGTGTTGGTGTCTGCGTGTTGGTGTCGGTCGGGAGTACCGGCCTGAGCGCTTGGGTTCGGTGTCGCGGCGGGAGGGGTTGGACGGCATCTCGCGCTCGTTGTCTCGTCTGTGTGGCGGCCAGCCCCTGGGCCGTAGAGCGGGACATGCTCGACATGCCGATCGGCCCGGGGTGACCCCTTGATGCCGTGCTGAGTCGTCGCCGCAACGGGCATCGATACGCGGTCGATAGGGCGAACGATGACCGCGCTGTCGATGATGCTGGCGTTCCGGATGCTGGTGGCCGCGTCGCCGTGCATCAGCGATTGCGCGACCCACTGCGAGGGCTGCGTGGTCGAGTGCCTCGAGCCCTGCGAAGAGCAGTGCGATGGCGGTGACTGCTCGGCGCGGTGCTCGGTGGAGTGCACCCGGGCCTGCCGGGGATGCCGACGGTATTGTCGGCGGCGCTTGGCCTGTCCATCGGCCGAGCAGCGGGCGTCTGTGCAGGCCTGCACGGAGGCCAGTACCATGCGCAGGTGATCCCGTTTCGTGCGGCCGGCCTGCTGGTGCTGCTCCTGGGTACCGGGTGCCTGGAGAACCTCAACCAGGCCAAGTACTTCGATACGCTGGAAATCTCGGCCCCCACGCTCGCGCAACGCGTCAGTCGTCACCGCGCCGCGATCGAGGAGGCGATCGAGAAGGACCTCGTCGCCAAGGCGCCCCCTGGTGTGATCCACGTGGGCTTGTGGGGTGAGACCTGGGATCTGGTGCGTCGCGTCACCGATGGCGAGCAGCTGTTCATGCGCGGTCGTATCTTCCACGAGCAAGGGGCGGCGAGCACCTACTACGTGGCCTTCACGGTGTCCGAGGATGGTGCGGTCTCGATCCGGGAGAGCAACGTCTACGCTCGACGCGAGGTGGCGCCATGATTCGGGTCCTCATGGCCATGGCCGGGCTGACGGCCTGGCTCGTCGGAATGCTGTCGATGCGGGCGTGGATCGGCGGCAAGGCCTACGCCACGCGCTTGCTCGGCTCCGAGGCTCTCGCTGACCAGATCCTGGACCAGGCCCTCACCCAGACCCAGTCCGTGTTGCTGGACATGTCGCCATGGTCGCTGCTGCTCGCGTTGAGCGTGGCCGTGAGTGCGGCGCTGGTGCTGGGGCTGCTGTGGCCCGCCGATGCGATCATGGCGCGGCTGTCCTTGGGCCGGACGGGGCGCCTCGCGGTGGGCGTCGTGGTGGGGGCCATCGCCACGGCAGCGGTGTTGCGGTCGATCCATCCGCTGCTGTCGTTGCCCACCGTTCCCGAGGGCCCGCGGACGGTGCTCAACTATGCGTGCGAGGCCGCGGGGTACGGTTGGATCAACGCGATCGCGTACATCGGGGGTATCGGCACGGGCGCCGCGTTCGGCTGGATGGGACGCCCAAGACCGGCGAAAGTGGTCTCCGGTCCGAGCTCGAGCCCGACCGAACCGGCCGCGGCCGACGACGGGCCAGGCAGCAGCGGGGACGAAGCTGCGACCGCAACGAGTGGAGCGGTGGCCGACGACGGTGCGGCAGCAGAGGGCGCGGTCGAGGGCGGCCCAGGGTCGTGATCGCCGACCGTCACCCTTCGGTGGCCAGCGACGCCCACATCAAGATGCGGCGGTAGGTGAACGGCAGCGGCCGACGGTCGGGCAGGGCTGCCAGTAGCCGGGTGGCGTACTCGGCCTCGAATCGCTCGAACAGGGCGTCACCCAGCTGCGTGCGATACCAGGTGAGCATCGAGCCGCGCACCCACTCGAGCGCCGCCTCGGGGCCCGGCAGCACATGCAGATACACGGCTTGTCGCACCACCTGCCGTCGAAACCCGAGATCGTGCAGCCGCACCGCGTAGGCCTCGGGATCATCGACGGCGGCGCCAGCCCGACGCCCCCCCAACGCCTCGGCGAACGGTGACTCGCCAGCCAGCTGTGCCGCGATGGTGTGGGTGGGTTGCTCGAAATTGGCGGGCATCTGCACCGCGAGCTGCCCGCGGGGACTCAGCGCCGCGCGCAAGCGCTCCCACACGCGATCGTGGTCGGGCAGCCAGTGCAGCGCCGCGTTGGAGAACACGAGATCGTAGCCGTCGCCCCAGGGGTGAGAGCGCAGATCGCCACGCTCGAATCGCACTCGTGTGCTCGCGTGCTTGGCCGCCTTGGCCAACATCGTGTCGCTGGCATCGATCCCGAGCACCGACCGGGCGTCGAAACGGGTGGCCAGGTCGGCGGTGAGCGCCCCCGGGCCACATCCGAGGTCGGCGACGCGCATGTCCGGCGCGGGCTCCACCATGGCCACCAGGTCTTCGTACGGGAGTCGTCGCTCCGCGGCGAAGCGCAAGTACCGATCGGGGTCCCACTCCGTGCTCACGGACGTGAGGATACCCGTCGCTCGCCACATTGGGGCCCTGTCGTCGGCACATCGCCGCGTGCTCCACCCTCCGATCGCGCTATCGTCGAGGGGCTAACAGGATGTTGATGACCATGCGCCTGACTCGCTTCGCCTCGCTCTCCGCGCTCTTGCTGGTTGCTTGTCCCGGAAGCGATGACGCTCCGGCCGACACCGATCCCTCGATGGGTACGGCGGGCACCGGAACGACGACCAACACCACCCCCGGCACGTCGAACGACGATACCGAGGGTCCCATCACCAGCGCCGACTCCACGATGGGCACGGGCTCGGAGACGGACGATCCGCCCGGCACCACCGAGGACCCACCGGTCGAGGCCGAGGTGCACTGGGTCGGTCGCTACGACGCCAGTGATCCGGCGGCGGTCCGCATGGGCTGGTCGGGGTCGGGCTTCGTGATCCGATTCGACGGCACGGGAGCCTCCGTGCGGATGACCGACGAGGCCGATTTCTTCACGGTGGTCATCGACGGTGAGGTCCAACAGCCCCCGCTCGCGACCCAGGACGGCGAGCAGGTCTATCCGCTGGCGGCGGGATTGCCCGCGGGCGAGCACACCATCGAGGTCTATCGGCGCACCGAGGGCCAGTGGGGGATCACCACCATCCACGATGTGATGGTGGACGGCGAGCTTCTGCCCCCGCCTGCGGTCACTCGGCGCATCGAGCTCATCGGTGACTCGCTGTCCAACGGCTACGGCAACGAGGGGATGGACCCGTGTCCGTTCACCACCGATACCCAGAACAACTACCTCACCTACGGACCGATCGTCGCGCGCGAGGTGGGAGCCGAGCTGCACACGATCTCGTGGTCGAGCAAGGGCGTCGTCTACAACTACGGCGACGACATGTTCGAGCCCGTGCCGCAGCTGTACCCGCGCTCGGTGCCGGCCGATCCCAGCAGCACCTGGGACTACGCGTGGCAGCCCGACCTGGTGGCCATCAGCCTGGGCACCAACGACTTCTCCACCGACAATGATCCGACGCAGGAGCTGTTCGTCAGCACCTACGAGCAGTTCATGGCCGATGTCCGCAGCAACTACCCGGACGCGTTCTTCCTCGTGCTCGCGCCGCTTTTGCAGGGCAACGAGCAGAACATCGTCGACGGCTACATCGCCGAGGTGATCGCCAACCGTGCTGCCGCGGGCGACACCAACATGGCCTACGCCAACATCAACGTCCCGTGGATCGGGGTGGGCTGTAACCAGCACCCCACGGTCGCCACGCACGAGGCGATGGCGGAGCTGTTTCGCGAGCAAGTCCAGATCCACATGGGCTGGTAGACACGGGGGGCAGGCGTGCCCTCCTGTGACGGACGGCGACTCGCCCGTGAACCGGAATCGGTTCGCATCGATCGCCTTTTTTACAGCGGCCAATGGGCGCCTCCGCGGCGCCTGGAATCGACGTTCTTTTGCGCGAAATCGCGCGTTGCGGTCGGGGTCGCCATGAGCCAGTGTGGGCCTACAACGCAGCGTAGACGGTTCTGCGCCCGGTTTACCACTGGGCCGCAATGCCCCCCGGAGGCGGTGCGATTGCCTTGCGATCGGCCCGGTACCGTAACAGAGGGGTAA
>JAHZJA010001323.1 GCA_022601155.1 Deltaproteobacteria bacterium
CCCGGAGCAAGGTGCCCGCCGACAGTGGCGTGAACAAATGCGACGCCGCTGGCAGACGATCCTCCACGACCTCGACCCCACGATCCCTGCTCCCGCGTGATCGGTCCCGCCCCGTCCCAGGGGGGGACAGCTGGCGCATGTACCATGGGACAGTCGCCTCCCCTGCTCGGGCACCACCGTGCCGGTTGGGCTTTTCCCCCACGCGCACCTTCGGCCCGAATTCTGCTGAAGCCTCTAGCGGCCGGGGGTGCCAGCGAGAGGGATGAGGCTCTCGATCGCCATCATGGCGGCGCATCGACGGCACGAGGAGGGACGAATGATGACCGAGCCGAGTCTCGAGCTACAGATGGACGCCGCCCAGGCGTATGAAGCCGTGTTCATTCCCGCGCTGTTTGGCCGCTGGGCGCCGCAGCTAGCCCAACAAGCGCGGCTCCAGCCCGGCGATCGGGTGTTGGACGTCGCGTGCGGCACCGGGATGTTCGCCCGCGAGGCCATCGCTCGCGTGACCCCCGATGGCACTGTCACGGGCATCGACCCGAGCCCCGCCATGCTGGCCGTGGCCGCGCAGCGGTGGCCGACGGTTGCCTGGACTCTGGGTACCGCCGAGCAGCTGCCCTACCCCGACGAACGGTTCGATGTGGTCGCGTGTGCCTTTGGGCTGATGTTCTTCTCCGACCGCAACCGGGGGCTCGAGCAGATGCACCGGGTCTTGGCGCCTGGGGGGCGTCTCGTGCTCGCGGTGTGGTCGCAGCTGGAGCGCTCGCCGGGCTACGCGATGATGGTGGCGATGCTGGAGCGGCTAGCGGGGCGCGAGGCCGCCGACGCGCTGCGCCGCCCGTTCGAGCTGGGGGACCCCGAGGCCTTGCGGGCGCTGCTCGCCGACGCAGGGTTCGGCAATCCGACCATCGTCGAGCGCCCCGGTCGCGCCACCTTCCCTAGCATCTCCGCGTTGGTGCAGGCCGAGGTCCGTGGGTGGCTTCCGGCGTGTGGCGTGATGCTGGACGAGCTGACCATCGACCGATTGCAGGCCGATGCCGAGCGCGCGCTCGCGCCCTACCGCGCCGACGGTGGCACGGTGGACTTCGAGTGTCCGGCCGTGACGATCAGCGCGACGAAGAGTCGACCGCCGATACGAGCCCGATGAACGACATCATCTGGCCGATTCCGGCGCCGTCACGACGATACGAGAAATAGCGCTCGGGGCGGCTGTGCGTGCAGCCGCCCACGCGCTCGACCGACGAGGTCGGGACCCCCTCGCGCTGCAATTGCGCGGCGATCACCCCGACCAAGTCGACGTGCGGCTTGGCCCAGCGCTCCCGCTCGACGAAGGCGGCGTCGAACTGAGCCGCCACCTCGTCGCCGACCTCGAATGCCGCCTGCTCGATGCACGGACCGATCGCCGCCACCAGCTGTGCAGGCTCGATCCCCTGACACCCCAGCGCGGCGACTGCAGCCGGGACCACGCCCGCGACGGTGCCCCGCCAGCCGCTGTGGATCGCAGCGACCGCCCGCCCTTCGCGATCGGCCAGCAGCACGGGTACGCAGTCGGCCGTGAGCACCCCGACCACCCGCGGCGCCTGCTCCCGGCTGCACCACAGCCCGTCGGCCTCCGCTCCGGGACCGACCTCGTTGGCACCCAGCACCGCGGCGCCATGCACTTGCCGAACCCGCACCAGCTGCTCGGGCAGGTATCCGCCCGCCGCAGCCACTGCCTCGTAGTTCCGCCGCACCGCCTCCGGGTCGTCGCCCCAACGCCCGCCCAGATTGAGCGACGAAAACTTCCCCGTGCTGTGCCCGCCGTCGCGAGTGGTGAAGCCGTGCACCACGTGGGGCAAGTCGGACAACAGCGCGGCGCGTTCGAGCATGGTGGCTACATCGCACGCGGGCGCGCCGGTGCCAAGCCGCGCCTCGCCCCGGAGCGAGGCCGCCGCTTATCCTCGCTGCCCGTGGTCGCAGGCGACCGGTGGCGGCCTACGGCCGCAGCTGCTCGATCAACGTCTCGAGCTCGGCCGGCAGCGGAGACCGCCACGTGACCGATGCCCCGCTCCGCGGATGGACCACGCCCAGCAGCTCGGCGTGCAGCGCATGGCGGGTGAGCGCCGCGGCAGCCGTACGCACTGCGGGCTCCGACGGCGTCCGGCCGTATTGCGTGTCCCCGAGGATCGGATGCCCCAGGTACCGTGCGTGCATCCGAATCTGGTGGGTCCGCCCCGTGTGCAACGTCCACCCGACCGTCGCCGCGCCGCGCAACGGCTCGATGACCTCGGCGTCACTGGTGGCCCGACGTGTCGCGGTCTCGAGGGGGGCAAAGCGGCGGCGGTCATGCGGGTCGCGGGCGTGACCGGTCTCGACACGACGTTGGGTCCACGAGGGCTGCCCCTCCACCACCCCGAGGTAGCGCCGCTGCAGGGTGTGGGTGCGAAACTGTGCCGCGAGGCCCTCTTGGGCGAGCGGAGTCTTGGCAACCACCATCACCCCGCTGGTCTGACGGTCGAGCCGATGCACGATACCCGGGCGGGTCGGGTCGTTGCCCTCGAGCACGGGTAGTCGGTCGGCCCCGATTCCCAGGTGGTGAAGCACCGCGTTGACCAGCGTGCCTGCGGCGTGCCCTGGCCCCGGGTGCACCACCATCCCCGCCGGCTTGTCCACGACCAACAGGTCCGCGTCTTCGTGAACGATGGTGAGCGCGATGTCCTCGGGCTCGGCCCGCAGCGGCTCGGGGTGGGGAAACACCACGGCCACGTCCAGCACCCGGTCGACGCGAAGGCTCGGCTTGATCGGGCGCCCACCGACGGTGATGTCGCCACGACCAAACGCGCGAGCCAGCTGCGCGCGCGTACATGGATGCCCTTGGTCACCGAGGGCGTCGACCAGCGCTCGGTCGATCCGCAGAGGCGGCGAGCTCGGCGACAGCCTCACCCGCACCGGATCTCCACGGCCCTCTACCAGATCGGGCTCTCGAGGGCGGCCATCGGCCTGATCACACGGTCGACGATGGCGCGGTCGTAGAAGTTCTTCTTGAACAAGGCCGGGCTCACGCTCGAGCGGAACAGGTCGCGCCCCTCGGTGATGAACTCCGACAGCTCCTCGAAGAAACTATCCTTCTTGATCGCCTCTTCGATGCGAGCCTTGTTGTACAGATAGATGTCCGACGCGATTGCCCGCGCCTTTCGCTGCGCCCGCTTTTCGTCGTCGATGATCGCTGCCATGGCCAAAAGGATGCCACGGCTCGCCGCGGGCACCAAACTCGCACAAAACCCCGCGTTGCCGCCGTCTCACCCGGTCCCTCGCCGTCAACGCCCCCGAAGCGGCGTATGATGGCGGGCAAGCGTGGACAGCGAGAGCCTCAGCTCACTGCTCGCAGCAACCGTGGCGTTCGCCATCGGGGGCAGCATGGTGCTCCGGGACCGGAGCCGCCGCCAAAACGTGCGGTTCGCGGTGTTCTGCTTCAATCTGGGCCTGTACCACCTGGCGCGGTTCTTCGGTGGGATCACCGAGCTGGAGGAACCGTTCGCGTGGTTCGGCCAGACCATCGCCTTGCTGCTGCCGTGGACCGCCGATCGGCTGCTGGCCAGCTTCGTGCCGTCGTCGGGCGGCCGACGCTGGCAACCCGGCAGCGGACTGCGCATCACCCTGGGCCTGTCGCTCGCAATAGCGCAGACGCTGTCGCTCATCTTTCCCGACCTCACCGCACTCGCGTGGTGGCGCGTGGTTCCAATCCTGCTGGCGGTCTACGTGGTGGGAGGCCTGCTGTTCGCCAGCATGCGGCTTTGGTGGGCGGCCCGTTCCGCACGGCAGACGGCACTCGCCCCCCGGCTTCGCTACCTCTTCTACGCCAGCCTCGTGGCCTTGGCCGTGGGCTCGACCCCTGCGGTGGGGGTGGGACCCATCGTCACCGCCGTCTATCTGTATTTCGTCGAGCAGACCCTTCGCCGCGAGCGACTGCTCGACCTACCGGAGATCGCCACCCGGATCTTCAGCCTCAGCGTGTTGGTGGTGGTGGTCACCGGGCTCTACGGCGCGCTGCTCGTGTGGATCGAGGGCGACCGGTCGCTGTTCATGTTCAACGCCGCCGTCGCCTCGTTTGCCGTGGTGATCCTGCTCGAGCCCGTCCGTCGCGAGATCGACTACCGCATCGAGGGCTGGCTGTTCCACGACCGCCCCGTCCTGCGCCGCATCCTCGTGCGCCTGCGGCAGCGCCTGCTCAACGTGATCGAGGTGGACGAGATGGCGCGACTGGTGATCGAGGCGCTGGAGTCCTCGGGCCGTGTCACCCGCACCAGCCTGTACCTACTCAACCGCGAGGGCACCGCACTGGTGCTGCAGCGGTGGGCGTGTGCCGACGAAGATGGCCAGGCCCCGCTCGCTCGCCTCGACCTGGCCACCCGCCGCCCCGTGCTCGAGCGCATGCAGACCCAGGGCACCGTGCTTCGCGACGTGATCGAGCGGGAGCGCGAGCGGGCCGGCCCCGAGGAGCGGGCCGAGGCGACCGACATGCTCGACACCCTGGCGACCCTCGAGGCCAGCCTCGCACTGCCCATCCTCGGCCGCGCCTCGGGCTTGCCCGACGAAGACCCCGATCTTCTGGGCGCCTTGTTCGTCGACGACCAACGTCTGGTGGAGCCGTTTGCCCGCGAAGAGGTGGAGCTGTTCGAAGGCGTCGTCGCCCAGGCGTCCACCACCGTGCAGAACTCGGCGGTCTACGAGGCTCGCAAGGAACGGGAGCGCCTGGCCGCTCTGGGTGAGATGGCCGCGGGCCTCGCCCACGAGATTCGCAACCCACTGGGCGCGATGAAGGGCGCGGTTCAGGTCTTGCGGCCCGGCGCCGCGCAGATGGACGAGCAGACGCGCGAGTTCCTCGACATCATCTTGGAGGAGGTGGACCGCCTCAACCGCGTCGTCACCCAGTTTCTCACCTACTCGCGACCATTCAAGGGCGAGATGGCCCCGGTCGACCTGCCCGAGGTGGTCGCCACCACGTTGCGTCTGGTCCCCGACAACGCCCGCAATCGCATCACGGTGCTCGACGAGCCCCCCGATCTACCGCTGGTGCGAGGCGATGCCGATGCCCTGCGCCAGGTGGTGCTCAACCTGGTGCTCAATGCCCTCGATGCGATCGGGGAGGCCGAAGAGGGCACCATCACCATCTCGCTTTCGGTCCGACGCCGCGGGTTGCTCCGTGCCGATGCCATGGCCCTCAACGTCTGCGACAACGGCCCCGGGCTGTCTGCCCAGACGATGACCAACCTGTTCGTCCCGTTCCACACGACCAAGAGCGGCGGCACCGGGCTCGGACTGCCGATCAGCCAGCGGATCGTGCAGCGACACCAGGGCGCTATAGAGGTAGGCCGCAGCAACGAGGACGGGGCGCGATTCACCGTGTTGCTGCCCATCGTCGACGCCGTGCCCCACCCCGCGGGGGACACGATCCCCCCCATCGACGACCAGGGGCCCCCCGACCCGCCCGTCCCCGACTCCGCCGCCCCCGACCCGGGTCCTGCGGTCGCCTCTGCCGACCCCGCCGCGGCCGATCTGGCACCCGAACCCGCCCAAAGCCCCACGTCGGGCCAGGTCTCGTCGCCTGACACGCCCGATGACGACCGGGCTACGGCAACCGGCTCGGTTGCGCTACCGTAGCGCCGAAGCGACCCCTGCCATGTCCCGCCCGCGAATCCTCCTGTGCGACGACGAGGTCAACATCCGCAAGGTCCTCGGGGCTCTGCTCAAGCAGGCCGGCTACGAAGTCCACGCCGAGCCCGACGGTGAAGCGGCCCTCGGACGCATCCGGACCAGCCCATCGGGCACCTTCGACGCCGTCCTCTCCGACATTCGGATGCCTCGTATGGACGGCATGGCGCTCCTGCGCGCGCTGTCCCAAGAAGATCCCCAGCTCCCCGTGATCCTGCTGACCGCACACGGCTCGGTCGACTCCGCGGTCGAAGCGGTCAAGGCGGGCGCGTTCGACTACCTCGAAAAACCCTTCGAGATCGAACAGGTCAAGACGGTGCTCGCCAAGGCCGTGGCCACCCGCGAGCGCTCGGGCGCATCGGTCGGCAAGACCCCACCGCCTGCCATGCCCGCCGACCCCAGCGACGAAGTCGGGATGATCGGCAACTCGCCGCAGATGGAGCGGGTTCGCGAGATCGTGCGGACGGCCGCAGCCAGCCCGACGACCGTCCTCATTGCGGGCGAGAGCGGCACGGGCAAGGAGCTGGTGGCCCGAGCCCTGCACCTGGGCTCGCCTCGCCGCGAGGCTCCCTTCATCCGCGTCAACAGTGCCGCGATTCCGGCGGGGCTCACCGAGAGCGAGCTGTTCGGCCATGAGCGCGGCGCGTTCACGGGCGCGGTCTCCACCCGCCAAGGGCGGTTCGAGCTGGCCGACGGCGGCACCCTGTTCCTCGACGAGGTCAGCGAGATCCCGCTCGAGATTCAGGTCAAGCTGCTGCGCGCGATCCAAGAGTCGGAGTTCGAGCGGGTCGGCGGTACCAAGACCAATCGGGTCGATGTAAGGCTCATTGCCGCCAGCAACCGCAACCTCGAAGACGACATCAAGTCGGGGCGGTTCCGCGAGGACCTCTACTATCGGCTCGCCGTCGTGCCGATCGAGCTCCCGGCCCTCCGCGATCGCATTCAGGACCTGCGCCCGCTCATCGAGCACTTCGTCAGCCGTTGCAACCAGCGGCTCGACAAGCAGGTGGTGGGCTTCTCCGAAGATGCCCTGCTCGCGCTGGGCCAGTACACGTGGCCCGGTAACATTCGTGAGCTGGAAAACCTGGTCGAGCGGATGGTGTTGTTCGCATCCGAGCCCACCATCGGCCGCGATGCGCTGCCCGAGACCTTCCTCGAGCCCCAAGCCCGGGGCGACGCCTCCGCAGACCCGCCGATCGCGATGCCCTCGCACGTCGACTCCGAGGAGGACGACGGCGACGGACAAGAGCGGCTGCTTCGACTGCCGCTGTCCTCCCTGGGCCTGGACCTCAAGGAGGCCGTGCGCCAGGGATCGCGTCTGGTCGAGACCGAACTCATTACCGAAGCCCTGGCCCAGACCCACGGCAACGTCACCCGATCGGCCCGCCTCCTCGGCATCAGCCGCCGCAGCCTCCAGTCCAAGATGAAGGAGCTGGGCCTGCGGACCCCCACCGACGAGGGCAGCCCAAAGGGCGCAGGTCCGGGCTGATGCCCTCGCAAGACCCCGAATCCGCACGGGTTTGGGGCGATACACATGGCCACCGCGGGTGGTCGCGCGATCGCGTGGTCGCGCCCGAGGTGGGCGTGCATCCTACGGGAAATATTGACGGAACCGGGCGTGCGCTGGTAGCGTGCCGCCAGCCGCCAGGGTGATTTTCATGCGGAATCTCCGTTGCCTCCTTCCTCTGCTAGGCCTCGTCGCCGTCGCCGGGGTGAGCCAGACCGCCAGCGCGGCCGAACCCACGCGAGTCGCGACGGCGTTCGAAGACGACAACCCGTTCGACATCCACTTTGGGGTCGCCTACGACTTCAACTTCAAGCGGGCCGCAGTCCTGCGCGAGTGGAACGCGGGTGCGGGTGATACCAGCAACCGTCTGGTCAAGGACCTGCTGTACCGCCAACAGCGGCACACGGTCGTCCCCACCATGGAGATCGGGCTGTGGCACGACCTGGCGATCTACCTGACGCTGCCGGTCGTCCTCAGCGACACCCGCGACTACTCCTTCGACCAGCGCCCCGACGATTGCCAGTTCGGCGAGTCGGCGCAGGCCAACTGCGTCAACAAGGCTAACAGCACCACCATCCGCGACGGGATCATCCCCAACAGCGGATTCGACTCGACCAACCCCGGCGATGCCTTCGGGCAATTCACGGGTGACTCGACCGAGCTCATCTTCCGTGGCCCGGTGCGACGTGGCCTCGACCAGCTCCACGTGGGGCTCAAGTACGGCATCCTCAGCCAGCGGACCCGCTCGCACATGCCCAACTGGTTGGTCGGCCTCGAGGGTCGGTTTGCCGTGGGCCGTGCGATGACCTTCAGCCGCGACATCGCCAACGGCACCCCGGCGGGCAACGCCCGGGTCGGCCGTCGCATCCACGAGCTGGGTGCCTGGACGGCGCTGTCTCGACGCTATCGCTTCCTCGACCCGTACTTCACCGCGTACTGGCGGCAGTCGGTGCGGGCGGCGGGCAGCCAGTTCGAGGACTTCAACAACCTGGGCAGCCAGGGCGGCGTGACCCCTCAGTCCTCTGCGGGCATGACGTTCGGCACCGAGGTCGTGCCTTGGGAGCGCAAGTCCAAGAACCTCAAGGTCGCCGTCTACCTGTCCGGCACCGCCATCCTCCACTACGGCGGCCGCGGATACTCCGAGATCTGGGAGCTGCTGGCCGACAGTCCCGCCTTGATCGGGTCCAACGATCCCACCCAGGCCGATCAGTGTGACCGCAACGCCGCGCTGGCCTTCGCCGCGGACAACCCCGGCGACTCGGGCTACCTCGCAGCCGGCGGAGCTTCGTGCTCCAAGTTCAACGGCATCACCGACCTGCAGGACTACGGCACCTTCGGTTTCGATGGCGGCCTCAACCTGCATCTGGGCAAGTACGCCCGGATCAACGTCGGCATGAAGATGGCCACCGACACCCGCCACTTCGTGACGTTCGCCAATCGCGGTGACTCCGGCGCGACCACGGGCGGTGACCCCGAGCGCGTGGATCAGGGGACCGCCGAGGTGAACCCGCTGCGTCGCGACGTCGTCGACAATGTCGGCCGCCGCTACGTGGTCGACGACATCATCGACGTGCACGGGTACCTGCGCGTCTTGATGACGTTCTGAGCGGACCCGAGGTCACGAGCAACGGACCCGCGACCGTCTGCCCAATCGCGGCGGAATGGACTCGTCATGGCTCGGGTATGGTCGAGCCGGACCCGTCGTCATGTCCGACTCCAGATCGCCGAGCACCCCCCGTCTCCTCGACCGCGCCCGAGACTCAATACGCGGAGTATGGGTCGTCGTGGTGATGGTCGGTCCGTTCGCGTATGGGATCTCCGGCGGAGTTCGAGCGGCCTCGGCGATCGCCCTGGCGGTGTTGCTCCACGTGTTCATCGCGTTTCGACTGGACCGGCAGCAGGGGCCGATTGTCGCGGCGGGAGCCGCCGTGCTGATGGGCCTGCTCGTCTCGTTGACGACGTCGTTGCAGGCCAGCGTCGTCCACGTCGCAGTCCCGTTGTACTTCTGCGTGGGCTTTCTCGACGGATTCCGCGTGAGTGCGATGGACACCATCCGCCACGCGGCGATGGTCACCGCGGGCACCATGGCCGTCATCTGCATCGCGCTGATCCCCGAGCACGCAGCCGGGGGGGTCCTCGGCTCCAGCTTGGTGTTCGCACCACTGGTCGTCGCCCTCGCATCGACCGGTGGCGCCACGCCGGACGAGCACGAGCGTTCCGCCGCTTCGCGATGGCTGGGACGCGTCGGACGCCTGGCCCTGGCCCTGGCCACCCCGGCGATGCTGTTCATCGCCATGCGGCACGAGCTCGCGGATCCCCCGAGCCAGCTGTTGGCCGCGGTGGCGGTCGCCCTGAGCGCGTCGCTGGTGTTCTTGGCATCGCGTAAGTTCGCGCGCTGGCTCGACCCCCGGCTGAAGTTCCTCGTCGTCCTTGGCCGCTACCTCCGCGCGATGGCAGTCCCCCTCGGGGGTTTCACGCTGGGGTATTTCGCGATCGTCATCGTGTTCGCAGGCCTGTTCGCCTCCCTCGCCCGGCTCTACCCCGGCTCCTTCGTGGGGCTTCCGGCCGGGAGCGACTTCGCCGAGTGGTTCTATCTGTCGCTGGCCACCGCCACGACCCTCGGCTACGGCGACCTCGCCCCGGTCACCCTCGCCGCCAAAGTCCTGGTCGGCCTCGAGGCGATTCTCGCTACGGGGTGGCTGGTCGCCGTGTTCGCGGCCGTCACCGCCTATCTACAGCCTCGGCTCAGCCAACTCAGCGAGCCAACCGACACCACCGCCTGAGTCGAGTTCCACCCCCGCGATTTCCGGCGGTGACCGACGACGGCGGCGACGAGTCCGTCGGCGGACTAGATGTCGTGGCCGAGGGCGATCTGGACGGCATCGCCCAGCTCTTGCTGCAGGTACTGGCGCAGCCGCAGGACCAGACGCTTTTCGATCTGTCGCGCCCGCTCGCGGGAGACCCCCCAGCGTGTGCCGAGGTCTTGCAAGGTGGCCGGCTCATCGGAGACCAGGCGATCGCGAAAGATCTCGAGCTCCCGACCGGCCAGATCGGAGCCAAACGTCATCAGCTTGTCTTGGAGCAAGCTCTTGAACTCGACGGCGTCGACGTTGTCCTCCGGGTCGGCGAAGTCGTCCTCGATCAGGTCGAGCCGAGTCCGGGTGCCATCCCCATCGTCGCCACCCAGCGGGGCATCGAGCGACAGGTCGGGCGCCGACATGCGGCGCTCCATCTCGACGACTTCCTTGGTGGAGACGTCCAACTCCTTGGCAATGCGCTCGGGGGTGGGGTCGACGCCGGCCGCCTGCAGTGCATCGCGCTGCTTGCGGAGGTTGAAGAACAGCTTGCGCTGGTTTTGGGTGGTCCCAATCTTGACCAGGCGCCAGTTGTTGAGGATGTACTTGAGGATGTACGCCCGAATCCACCAACCGGAGTAGGTCGACAGCTTGACCCCGCGGTAGGGGTCGAACTTCTGCACGGCCTTGACCAGCCCGACATTGCCCTCTTGCACCAGATCGAGCAGGTTTTGGTAGGCCCGGCGATATTCGTGGGCGATCTTCACCACGAGGCGAAGGTTGGAGGTGACCAGCTTCCGCGTCGCCTCTTGGTCCTCGTCCTCGACCCAGCGCACCGCCAGCTCGTACTCCTGTTCGCGGGTGAGCAACGGGTGCTGCCGGACCTCGGCCATGTAGGCCGCCATCGGATCGCGACGGGCGAGCGCCGTGGCGCCCGCCGGGGCTGCCTTGCTCCCGCGGGCGATCTCTTTTTCGATGGCATCGAGGTCTTCTTCGCTGACCTCGACCTCGGCCAGTGCCTCCTGACCCGGGCCCGCCTCTAGTTCGGCCCCAGGCTCGTCGTCGGCGCCGTCCTCGGCGGGCGGAGCATCGAGCACCTCGACCGTGATCCCGTTGGTCTCGGTCAGATCGCGCTTGCGATTGCTCGACTTGCCCTTGCTGGCCTTCGCCATCCCGAGCTGCAGTGTAATGCCGGCGTCCACCCGACGACTACCGTCGCCGTCCGATCAGAGGTTTCACGCCCGGCCGGTGAGGTTTGTTCCGAACGACGAGACCGGATCCAGCGTTGTCCCGCAA
>JAHZJA010001324.1 GCA_022601155.1 Deltaproteobacteria bacterium
ATATCGATCCCCGCCAGCGGGTGACGATTGCCCGACGGGGCTCGGGTGACTGGCTCGAGCGGATCACCCTGTTCGTCGACCATCCCGTGGTCTCGGTGGGCATGGCCCCCGACGGCGACAACGCGATGCTCATCCACGAGTTCGACGACAGCGAGCCCTCGGCCCCCTGGTCGTACACCTTGCTCGATCTCACCAAGGAGTTCCCCGTCAAGAAGCTCCAGATCGTGGAGGCCGAGCCGGGCGCGGTGGTCTTCACCCCCAGCGGCGACCAAGCCGTGGTGTTGCTGCGCGACGACGCAGCCGACGTTCGACGCGTGGATCTGGTGGACCTGCGCACCTTCATCGTCGACGGCCTCGGCCTCGGCTCCCCCCCCGAGGGTGCCGGCTATGTCGACGCCACCGACAAGATCTTCGTGTCCCAGGAGCATCCCACCGGACGCATCACCTTCCTCGACCGCGACGGCAACGTCGAGACCGTGACCGGCTACCGCCTCAACGACGCGGTCAAGGACTAACGCCATGAACTTTCGTACTCCCTTGTTGTTGGGGCTGGCCATGGCGGCCTGCCTCCCCGAAGACCCTTACGCCGATCCACTCACGGTCCTGCCGCCCGTCACCACGCGTAGCAGCTTGGCCTACGTGGACACCGTCCACCACGAGCTCGTGATCGCCAGCCCCCAGGACACCGGTCTCCGGGTCGTGCGCAAGACGCTGGGCGACGACCGCACCACCGAGCTGTGGAGCCAGGCCACCCGCGAGGGCGACCAGGTGTTGGTGATGACGGCCCCCGCCAACGACAAAGAAGAAGACATCGGAGAGCAGCTCCACTTGCTGCCCGCCGACGGTGACGGCGACAGCCGTGTCTACGACGTGCTCGCGCCGTACACCGGGGTTGCCCTGTCCCCCGATGGCCGTCGCGCCGTGCTGCACTTCGGCGACGGAGTCGGCAGCGGCGCCCTACAAAACGCCAACCAAGTCGCCGTGGTCGATCTCGCCAGCGACGAGGTTCGCAACCTCACCCTCGACGGCTTCGGCGGGCGGCTCCAGTCGGTCGCCTTCCCCATCCCCGTGGGCGCCGAGGGCCCAACGGCGGTCGATGTGGGTGGACGTCCCCTCGAGCTCATCGCGTTCCTCGCCGAGGGCGAGGTGGTGCTGGTCGACGTGGGCAACCCCCAGACCGATCAGGTCGCGGTTCGCTTTGGCGACCTGGTCGACTTCACCCCCGTCGCCACCATGCTTCGGCCGGGTGACCAGACCTTCGGCAAGCCCACCTTGTTCCTGCGCTCGTCGGTCGGCGCCGACGTGGCGATGCTGACCCTGGTCGACCAGTCCGACGAGACCACGGGAGACCCGGGCTTCTCCACGCAGGTGAGCCTCATTCCCGTGGGGTCCGGGGCCAGCGACATGTCCGCCTACAACGGTGACGAGGTGCCGTACCTGGTCACCGTCGATGGCTCTTCGATCGTGTTCACCGACATTCGCACCCAGCAGAGCTTCTCGGTCCAGACCGGCGGCCAGGCCCAGCGGGTGTTCATGCGCGACGCCGTGACACCGGGCGGGACCATCCGGCAGGCGGTCGCATGGGCACCGCAGGGAACAGCCCTGTTCACCCTCGACCTCGATGCGATCGCAGACACCATCGGTCGCACGCCCAAGCGCCTCAACATCGAGACCGGCATCGAAGAGCTGGTGGTCCTCGACAACGACCGTGTCCTCATCAGCTCGGAGCGCAACCTCTATGTGGTCGATCTCGCGGCCTCCCGGGTGACCCCGCTCAGTGCCATGGCGCCCTACGACGCGCGCAGCTCTGCCCTGGACGGCAATCGCCTCTTGCTCGGCACCCCCGGACAGACGTGGGTGAGCACGATCGACCTGCTGACGCTCAATCCTGAATCCGTGGTCCTCGACCACGCCATCGGCAGCTTTCACTACCTTCCCGATGCCGGCCGATTGGTGTTGGTGCATCCCGACCTCGCGGGCCACATGACGGTCGTCGATGCCCAGGCCCCCTCGCGCGCGACCAGCTATGTCGCGTGGGGCTACCTCCTCGACGGACTCCTCGATCCCTAGGCCTGCGGTACCGCCATGACTCCTTCCTT
This sequence comes from Deltaproteobacteria bacterium, assembly GCA_022601155.1. GTDB lineage: Bacteria > Myxococcota_A > Polyangia > Nannocystales > Nannocystaceae > Paraliomyxa. The sequence goes on from JAHZJA010001324.1 coordinate 2,100, forward strand.
GATCTTCATCTCCTGGGCGGCCTTGGTCGCTCCCTCCGCCGAGGGCCAGCCGTCCTCGGCCTCGACCACCAACCCGGTTGCCGATCCGTTCGTGAGCGTCGACGCAACCACCGACCCCACCGGCGACCCGTCAGCCCTTGAGCCCGGCGACGGCAGCACCCCAACGACGAGTGACTCGGCCACGCCTGATCCAGCCACAGCGGAGGAGACCACTGGCGCCGACCCGGCCGTCGATGCCAGCGCCACAGACCCATCGACCTCGAGCCCGGTCGACCCATCGGCGACGAGCCCCGCCACCGCCGCGACCCCAATGCCCACCCCCGCGGTGGTGGCGAGACCGCCCGCCGATCGACCGATTCGCTGGCGTCTGGATTTCGGCATCAGCGGGGGCAGCACGATCGTCGTCGACCCCGGCTTTCGGGCGTTCGCGGAGCGGCGCCACCTGGCGGGCGGCGAGCTGTCCGCCGTGTTCGACTTTCGACTCGCCGAAGGCCGCGTGTTCGTGGGCGGTGGGATCGCCTACCAGCGCCTGGGACGCATTGGCGATGCCTACGGCGCCGACATCCCCACCCAGCTGCGGCTCCACGAACCGCGCGCCATCGGTCGGGTCAGCGTAATGGCCGTGGAGGGCATCGATGCGTTCGGCCGGGTGGGGGTGGGCCCCTCGATCGTCGACTACGAGCTGCTCAGCACCCAAGCCGCCGCTCAGCGCGCGGTCCTGCCTCGTGTAGACGGTGAGCTGGGGCTCAGCCTTTACCTGCCCAAGCGCTGGCTACCCCGCAAGGGAGCATCACGCGTCACCGCGGGCCTCAACCTCGGCATGGGCTACACGTGGCGCGGCAAGCTGTCGGCCCAGCCCAGTGTCGTCCTCGGCGACGATCCATTGCGCACCACCAGCTCGCCCCTGGGCGATCTAGCGATGCACGGCCTGTCGTGGCGCGTGGGGCTGATGTTGCGGGTCATGTGAAACCTGGAGACCCTCGGCGGGTATACTGAGCGAAATCGGAGTCGGAATGTCGAACGCAGCAAAGGTCATCGTTGGTGCACTCCTGATCGTGGGCTGTGGACGGACCGGGCTCGGCCCTCTCACCGACGAGAGCGTCGCAGACGGTGGGTTCGACGAAGGACCGACCATCGACGAGGACCGTGATCCCGCGGAGCCCGATGACCCTCGTCCGCCCGTCGATCCTCCGCTGCCCGAGAGCTGCGGCAACGGCATCATCGAGCCCGGTGAGCTGTGCTTCATGCCGCAGATCACCTTCTGGTCGCGCATCGATCCGTGCTCGCTCGACATCGGCGACCTCGATGGCGACGGCCACCTCGACGTCATTACCCCCAACTCCGACTTCGACCACATCGAGACCGACGACAACCTCACCTCGGTCCTGTACGGCAATGGGCTGGGGTGGCTGAGTGATCCCGTGGCCCACGACACCGTCGATGACATCCCGGTCGGCGTGCGGGTGGGCGACATCGATGGCAACGGCCAGCTCGATGCCGTGGTCGTCAACTCCGACGCCGGCTCGATCAGCGTGATGATCAACGGCGGCCAGCAAGAGTTCCTCGACGCGGGGCGAATCGGCGTGGGCGACAACCCCGTGATCGCCGATCTGGGCGATGTCGATGGCGACGGCATCCTCGACGTCGCCGTCGCGGGCAACAACCAGGTGATGCTCTCGCGTGGCCGCGGGGACGGCACCTTCTTGCCCCCCACCAGCTACTCCAGCGAGGGGCAGCTGTGGGACACCCTGCTGGTCGACATCAACGGCGATGAACGCCTCGACATGCTCGCGACCAACACCACCACCAATGCGGTGGTGCTATGGCAGGGCAACGGGGCGGGCTCGATGAATGCCTACGGCTCGCTCGTGATGCCGGGCCGACCGCTCGGCATCACGACATGGGACGTCGACCACAACGGTACCGTCGACCTGCTGGTCGCGCATGCGATCGGCGTCGAGGTCCTGCTCGGTGACGGTACGGGTGGGTTCACGTCCGTGGCCACCGTCGAGGCCGGGCTCGACCCCCGCGCCATCGCCGTGGCCGACTTCGACAACGACCAGCGGCCCGACGCCGCCATCCTCAACTCCACCTCACAGGACATCACGATGACGGTGGGTCGGGGCGGCGGCCAGTTCGAGTATGGCGCGACCTATGGGGTCGGCTCGCTGCCCTCGGGCATTCGCGCTGGCGACTTCAACGGCGACGGCGTGCCCGACCTGGTGGTCTCCAACCAGCTGTCGAACAACATCGGGCTCATCCTGTCCAATCCGTAGCCCGCGCGTAGCCCCGCCACTTCAGCGGCCACGAGCTCCGGCGGACACGAGGCGGCGTGCCTGCGCCTGCACATCGGGGAGGCGCGCCATCACGACGTTGCGATAGGATGCGCACCGCCGATGATCACTCTCGGGAACATCTCGCTGCGACACGGCTCGCAGATCCTCTACGTCGAGGCCTCGATGAGCATCTTCCGCGGGGAGAAGATCGGGCTGGTGGGACCCAACGGGGCCGGCAAGTCGACCATCTTCCGCATCATCATGGGGCAGCAGAGCCCCGATGAAGGCACGGTCTCCATCGACAAGGGCCTGACCGTCGGCTACTTCGACCAAGACGTGGGGGAGATGTCCGGCCGCACCGTGCTGGCCGAGACGATGGCGGGCGCGGGTGAAGTGGCGACCCTCGCCGCACAGATGCGCGAGCTGGAGGAGGCCATGGCCGACCCCGCCCGCGCCGAGGAGCTCGACGCCCTGGTGACGCGGTACGGCGACGTCCAGCCGCGCTTCGAGGAGCTGGGCGGCTATGAGCTCGATGCCCGCGCCCAGGAGATCTTGGCCGGTCTGGGCTTCGAGCCGCGGGTCGTTGCCGACGACGTCGGCGCGCTGTCGGGCGGCTGGAAGATGCGCGTCGCGCTGGCCCGCATCCTGCTCATGCGCCCCGATGTGTTGCTGCTCGATGAGCCCACCAACCACCTCGACATCGAGTCGATCCTGTGGCTCGAGCGATTCCTGCGGGAGTATCCGGGCGCGTTGGTGATCACCGCCCACGATCGCGAGCTGCTCGATCGCCTCGTGACGAAGATCGTGGAGCTCGATGGCGGCGAGCTGACCACCTTCTCGGGCAACTACGGGTTCTACGAGCAGCAGCGCGATCTGGCGGCGGCCCAGCACGAGGCCCAGTACGCCCGGCAGCAAGCCATGCTCGCCAAGGAACAGGCCTTCATCGACCGCTTCGCAGCCCGAGCCAGCCACGCCGCCCAGGTGCAATCCCGCGTCAAGAAGCTCGACAAGATCGACAAGGTGCAGCCGCCCCGCCGACGCAAGGTGGTGGAGTTCGACTTCGCCGCGCCGCGCCGGTCGGGCAACGACGTGGTCCGCATCGAGGGGGTGGGCAAGCGCTTCGGCGACCGCACCATCTACGACGGGCTCGACTTCGTCGTGCGCCGCCTCGAGCGTTGGTGTGTGATGGGGGTCAACGGGGCGGGCAAGTCGACCCTGCTCAAGCTCGTGGCCGAGCAGATCGCACCCGACGTCGGCACGATGAGGCTCGGGGCCAGCGTCGAGCTCGGCTACTTCGCTCAGCACGCCATGGAGCTGCTCGACCCCACCTTGACCGTCCTCGAACAGCTGCAGCATGCCCACCCCCGTGCGACCCAGGGCTCGTTGCGCAACCTGTTGGGCGCCTTCGGGTTCTCGGGGGACGACGTCGACAAGCCCTGCCGGGTGCTTTCGGGGGGAGAGAAGGCGCGGATGGTGCTGGCGAAGATGCTGTACAACCCGCCGAATTTCCTGGTGCTCGACGAGCCCACCAACCACCTCGATCTCGACACCAAGGCCATGCTCACCGAGGCCCTGGCCGACTTCCGGGGCACGATGTTGTTCGTGTCGCATGACCGTGAGTTTCTCGCCAAGCTCAGCAACCGCGTCCTCGAGCTGACCCCGGGCAATGTGCGGACCTACGACGGCGGGTACATCGAGTACGTCGAGCAGACGCAGCACGAAGCGCCCGGCATGCGCTGACCTTGCGGCCCCGGCGTCGGGGCCCGGCGCTATGCGGCGCCAGTCAGCCGCGGCTGCGCCCGTCCGAGCTCATCGCGGATGTCCCCCGCGACCTCGCGCAACAGCCCCCGCAGCCAGTTCGTCCCCGGCTCGCTGTCGAAGCGCTCGTGCCAGAACATCCGGCCCACGATGGGCTGGAGCTCGATCGGCGGCGTATGGATCCGCAGCTTGTCGCGCAGCGGAGCATGGACCACGACCCCCAGCGGAACCGTCGCCAGGGCGTCGCTGGCCGCCACCATGCGGGGCACGCTGGCGAAGTTGGCCACCCGCGCTCGAATGTGCCTCGCCTTGCCCTGCTCGCGCAGCAACCCGTCGGCCACCCCCTCGGACTGCTCGACATGCACGTGGATATGGGACGAGTCCAGATACCGCTCGAGCGTCAGCGGCTGGGGCTCGCGCTCGGCCGCCTCGATGCAGACCAACGGATCGCGATACATCACCGCCGTACGCACCTCGCCGTGTGCGGTGAGCTCGTCGCTCCCGGCCAGTACCTCGTATTCGCCGCCCTCGAACGCCCGGACCGAGGCTCGGGTGTAGGGCACCAGCTCCACGCCCACCCGAGGCGCCCGGGTGCTGAGCCGCGCCATCACCCGGGCCATCACCACCGACTCGAAGTAGTCGTTGCACACCACCTGAAACCGTCGCGCCGACGATGCGGCATCGAAGCCCACGGGGGTCGACAGCGCCCGGCCCAGCTCGGCCAGGCCCCGCCGCACCATCACCACCAGGGCCTCCTCGGCCGGGGTGGGCATCAGCGTACGACCGTCGCGCACGAACAGCGGGTCATCGAAGATCGCCCGCAGCCGCTTGAGGTTGTAGCTCATCGCCGATTGGGTCAGCCCCAAGGCTCGAGCCGCACCGCTGACGCTGCGGTGATCGTGCAAGTGGACCAACGACACCAACAGATTGAGGTTGACCGACGACAGCTCCGGCACCGCAAACGAGGATGTCATGTTTCGCTCGGGGGTGCGGCCGTCGAGGACCGCCACCCCCGACAATCTGCTACTGCGGCGCGACCGGACCGGAGCTTCGCACCACGATGAAGTCGCCACCTTGGTACAAACCGCTGGTCTCGCCTTCGAACAGCGAACAACCCGCGCCGAGCGTGCCCTCGAAGAACGTGACGCCGTGGCCCTCGCCTCGCTCTAGGCAAACCCACCACATGCCGTCGGCATCGCGTCCCGCGGCGCCCCCGGACCTCTTCGGTGTCGATCCGGCCCTGGAGACCAATCCACGCGTCCGGCTCGGCGCCCATCGACTGGGTCCAAGGGCCAAACGGACAGTACGCGGCCGAGCCCTCGCCCTCGACTTGCTCCAACTCGAGGTGCAGCTCTCGTTGCGACTCGATGGACTCGTGGTCGGGCTCGCTGGTCGTGGTCGTCAACAAACCCGCCCACGTTCCGCCGAGGTCCTCGCAGCGATCGACACACGCACCATCGATGCAGGTCAGGCCGTCGCCGCACTGACCCGGCGCCGAGATGCCGCACTCCATGCACAGGCCCGTGCCTCGATCGCAGGCGGGCGCCGCCGGGTCGGCCTCACTGCAGGCATCATCCGGCAGCGCGCGGCAATCGTCGCACGACGATGGGTCGTCACCCTCACCGCAGGGCACGGGCTCGGGTGCGTCACCGCTGCTGGCTTGCTCGTCGCTGCTCGCTCCGCCGTCCAACGAAGCGGGGCTCGACTCGGGGTCGCAGGCGGTCAGGGCAAGGCACAGGCCGAGGGCCGTGGCGGCCCACGAAAACGGGGTCTGAGTGGTCATGAAATAGGGGCAGTCCAGGTAAGGCAAGGAAGTCGTCGGGCTCCACACGAGCCCGACTTCGCTTCACCAAGTGTCGAACCCCCCCGGTTCGATCGCTCGTTTTTCGCCACGACACCTGGGGCCTCCCGGCCCGGCCGCCACGCAGGACACGGCCGATCGCCGACCACGGCACGCGTGTCACCGCCCTCGCCCACCATGGCCCACCTGCCATCTCGCGAGGATTCGCACGGAGTATGGACCTTGGGAACAGGCGCGCACCCATGGCAGGTTGTCGGTCCGATGTCGACGCCTCCCGAGGAGTTCGCCAAGGTCTACGAGCCGTCAACCGTCGAGGGACGCTGGTACGCGCGCTGGAACGAGTCGGGGTGGTTCCAGCCGGCCGACGGCGACGGGCCCCACTACACCGTGGTGCTGCCGCCACCCAACGTCACGGGGCGGCTGCACATGGGCCATGCCCTCACCGCAACCATCGAGGACACGCTGGTGCGCTGGCACCGGATGCGTGGGTATCGAGCCCTGTGGCTCCCGGGCACCGACCACGCGGGCATCGCCACGCAGGTGATGGTGGAGCGAGACCTCCGCGCGAAGGAAGGCCAAAGCCGCCACGACATCGGGCGCGAGGCGTTCCTCGAGCGCGTGTGGACGTGGAAGGAAGAGCACGGGGGCATCATCGATCGCCAGCACCAGGTGCTCGGGGCCTCGCTCGACTGGTCGCGCTACCGCTTCACGATGGACGAGGTCTCGTCCCGGGCGGTGCGGGAGGCGTTCGTGCGCCTGCACGAGGACGGCCTCATCTACCGCGACTATCGCCTGATCAACTGGGACCATGGCTCGCACACCGCTCTGTCCGACCTCGAGGTCGAGCACGAGGAGACGCAGGGCAAGCTTTGGCACATCGCCTACCCCGTCGTCGGGAGCGACGAGACCTTGGTGGTCGCGACCACCCGTCCGGAGACCATGCTGGGCGACACGGCCGTCGCCGTGCACCCCGAGGACGAGCGCTACCGACACCTCATCGGCAAGACCGTCGAGCTCCCGCTGGTCGGACGACAGATCCCCGTCATCGGTGACGACATCCTGGTGAAGGTTGGCTTTGGTACCGGAGCGGTCAAGGTGACCCCCGCCCACGACCCCAACGACTTCGAGACCGGCAAGCGTCACGACCTCCCGCTCATCCAGATCATCGACTTCGACGGCAAGATCTGTGCGCCTGCGCCCGAGGCCTACGTGGGGCTGACGGTCGCCGAGGCTCGCAAGGCGGTCCTGCGCGAGCTGACGGCGGCAGGCCGGCTGGTCAAGACCGAGGACCACGCGCTGAGCATCGGCAAGAGTCAGCGGTCGGGCGTGGTGGTGGAGCCCCTGCCCAGCCACCAGTGGTTCGTCAACGTGGGGCCCATGGCCGACAAGGCCCTGGCCGCCGTCCGCAACGGCGACACCGTCATTCAGCCCGAGCACCGCACCGCCGACTACTACCGCTGGATGGAGAACATCCACGACTGGTGCATCTCCCGGCAGCTGTGGTGGGGGCACCGCATCCCCGCGTGGCACTGCAAGGACTGCGACCACATCACCGTCGCTCGCGAAGATCCGAGCGCCTGTGCGGGCTGCGGCGGGACCGATATCCACCAGGACGAGGACGTGCTCGACACCTGGTTTTCCTCCGGGCTGTGGCCGCTGACCACCCTGGGGTGGCCCAGCAAGGACTCCGAGCTCGACCGATTCTACTCGACCTCGTTGATGGAGACCGGCTGGGACATCCTGTTCTTCTGGGTCGCGCGAATGATGATGTTCGGCCTGCACTTCACGGGGAAGGTGCCGTTCGAGACCGTCTACCTGCACTCGATGGTGCTGGGTGAAGACGGTCAGAAGATGTCCAAGACCAAGGGCAACGTGGTCGACCCCGTCGAGCTGGTCGACGCCTACGGGGCCGACGCGCTGCGGTTCTACCTGTGCACGATGGCGGGGCAGGACGCCGGGATCGTGTTCTCGCGTGCGCGCGTGGAGGGCTACCGGAACTTCTGCAACAAGCTGTGGAATGCCGCCCGGTTCGCGCACATGCGCCTGGAAGGGCTCGAGCTGGACCGCTGGCGGGCCGAGGTCCTCGAGGCCGACGACGGACTGGCGAAGCTGTCGATCGCCGACCGCTGGATCCTCGGCCGCGCGCTGGGCCTGGCCGAGACCTTCGCCGATCGCCTCGAGGACTGGCGACTCGATCTGGCGGCACACGCGGCCTACCAGTTCGTGTGGCACGAGCTGTGCGACTGGTACCTCGAGCTCGCCAAGCGGCGGCTGCACCCCGACGCCGACCCCGAGCAGCGACACGCCACCCAGGGCACGCTGGCCACGGTGTTCGACGTGGTGCTCCGGGTCCTGCACCCGATGATCCCGTTCATCACCGAGGAGATCTGGCAGCGGCTCCCCCACGCGGGTGACGACGAGAGCCTGATGCTCGCCGCCTGGCCCATGCGCGATGGACAGGGGCCCGGCCGAACGATGGCGGGGCCGGTCTCCCACAGCGGAGCCTTGCTCACCGATCCCAGGATCGCCGAGGCCGCCCAAGACGTGGAGCGGCTCATTGCCGTCGTCACCACCCCGCACATGCTCAAGGCCGAGTCGAAGCTCTCGCCCGCGACTCCCGTGGAAGTGGTCGTCCGCAGTGACGACGCCGGCATCCGCGAGTCGCTGTCACGCGTGCGCGAGTCGGCGGCGTTCTTGGGCCGCATGAAGTCGTTGACCGTCCTCGATGCCGACGGACAGCTGCCCA
>JAHZJA010001325.1 GCA_022601155.1 Deltaproteobacteria bacterium
CGTCGCCCCCTACGGCCTGAAAATGGCCTGCGGCGAAAACCCCAAGCGCGTCTACGGGGACAAGGGCGGGCCTTCCACCCGCATGGGCAACGTGGCCGGCTACCGCAAGGCGTTCCAGCAGGCGGTGGAGTATCGGCGCAGCTGGCAGCGCTACCGTGACAAGCGGGTCCGGTGGGAAGCCAAGCAACACGCCAGCAAGACCCGCGGTCGCGACGGCAACGAAGACGAGGACGACGGCGACAAGGACGACGACGGCCTTCCGCCCGATCCTCCGCCCCGCGACGACGCACTGGAGACGCTGGCCGCGGTGCTCGACGGCGAGATCTTGGTGCACATGCACTGCTACCGCGCCGACGAGATGAGCCTGATGATGGATCTGGCCCGCAGCTTCGGGTTCCGCATCCGCAGCTTCCATCACGCGGTCGAGGCCTACAAGATCGCCGACCGACTCGCCGCCCGCGACGTCGCGGCGTCGGTGTGGGCCGACTGGTGGGGCTTCAAGGCCGAGGCCTACGACGGGATCCGCGAGAACGCAGCGCTGCTTTCAGCGGCGGGCGGACGCGCCATCATCCACTCCGACAGCGCGCTGGGCATCCAACGCCTCAACCAGGAGGCCGCCAAGGCGATGTTCGCAGGTCGACGCATGGGCCTTTCGATCTCCGATGACGAAGCCCTGCGTTGGATCACGGACAACCCCGCTTGGGCACTGGGCATCGACGACTATGTGGGCACGCTCGAGCAGGGCAAGCAGGCCGACCTCGTGGTCTGGAGCGGCGATCCGTTCAGCGTCTACACCAAGGCGGAGCAGGTCTTCATCGAGGGCCGCTTGGTGCACGACCTCCGCTGGGGGCACGGCCGTCCGCGCTCGGACTTCGAGGTGGGGCTGTCGCCCGGCGACCTCGATGGTTCCGCCGCCCCCTCCGTCTTTGCTCCCACCACCACCGAGGCCACACGATGAGCGCTCTGTCCCGACTCCCCCGTCGCCTGCTCGGCATCTTGCCCTTGGTGTTGGCGCTGATCGGACTTCCGAGCATCTCCGATGGCGCCCCCGCATCACCACGGCGTCGCGCCGCCAAGGCCCCGCCGGCCCCCGAGCGCCTGCCGTTCGATGACGAGCAGGGCGACTCCCTGTTCCTCGTCGGGGCCCAGGTGCATGTGGGCGACGGCACCGTCATCGAAGGTGGCGTCGTCGAGGTCCGCGGCAGCCGCATCGTGGCCGTCGACGGCGCCGAGCGTGCGGCTCGATTGCCCGCCAACGCCCAGGTGGTGGATCTCGGCGGACGACGGCTCACACCGGGGCTCGTCGCCGCGAGCACCCCCATCGGCTTGGTCGAGGTCGGCATGGAGAGCAGCACCGTCGACTCCGAGCGCAAGGGCAGCGACCCCATCCGCTCGGGCTACGACGCCGCCACGGCCATCCACGCCGACAGCAGCCTCATCCCGGTCAGTGCCATCGAGGGCATCACCTCGGCTGCGGTCACGCCCCAGGGCGGCATGCTGTCGGGCCAGGTCGCCTGGATCGATCTGGTCGCGGGTGACCACGCGGGCATCGTCTCCCGCCCGCGCATCGCGGTGGCCGGCCAGCTGGGGCGTGCCGTGGCCGGATCGCGTGCGGCCACCCTCACCCGCCTGCGGGAGGTGTTGGACGACGCCCGGTTCTATCGCGACCGCCGCCCCGCGTTCGAACGTCGCCAGACCCGAGACCTCGGCGCCCACCGCCTCGACCTCGAGGCGCTGTGGCCCGTGCTCGACGGACTGGCGCCGCTGGTGGTCCGGGCCAACCGCGCCAGCGACCTGCTCGCCCTCGCGGCCCTGGCCGAAGAATTCGATCTGCGCGTCGTGGCCGTAGGCGCCACCCAGGGCTGGAGGGTGGCCGAGGCCCTCGCCAAGGCCAAGATCGCGGTGGTCGTCCAGCCCAGCCACAACCTGCCCCAGAGTCTCGACCAGCTGGGCGCGCGCATGGACAACGCGGCCCGGCTCCACGAAGCGGGGGTCACGGTGGGAATTGCCGTCCTCGACGAGGCCCACAACATTCGCAACGTCACCCAAGAGGCCGGGATCGCGGTGGCCAACGGGCTCCCCGCCGACGCTGCCCTCACCGCGGTCACGCTGGAGCTGGCACGCATCTATGGAATGGAGGCGCACTACGGCAGCATCGCCGCCGGTAAGGTTGCCAACCTCGTGGTGTGGGACGGAGATCCATTCGAGCTGTCGCAGTTTCCACGCCAGGTCTATGTGCGGGGCCGTGCCATTCCCATGCGCTCGCGACAGACGCTGCTGCGGGACCGCTATCGTGATCTGAGTCGATTCGAAGACGACGATGAGTGACCATCCCCTCGAGCCCGATGCCACGACCTTGCACGCGTGGATCGACGCCTTCGCCCGGTTCACCACCGACCACGTAGCGCGGCTGCCCGACATGCCCGCGCAGGGCCTGGCGACACCCAAGGCCCGGGCGCGCGCCCACGAGGTCTCGACCCCGATTGGCGAGCAGCCACTCCCGGGCGGCATCGCGGCGATCACCGAGCGTCTGGACCAGGCCGCCGAGGCCAGCCTGCTCGCCCCGGGCCCGGGCTATCTGGCCTACGTGCCGGGGGGCGGCCTACCGTCTGCCGCCATCGCCGACCTCGTCGCGGGGCTGCTCAATCGATACACCGGGCTCGCCGCCGCCGCACCAGCCTTCGTGCGTCTCGAAGCCGATGTCCTGCAATGGTTGGCCCAGTCCTTCGGCTACGGCACCGATGCCCACGGCTTGCTGTGCTCCGGGGGCTCGATGGCGAACCTGTGTGCGGTGATCACCGCGCGATCGGAGCGGCTGGGTGACGACGCCGACCTGCGCAAGGCCACCGTCTATACCTCTGACCAAGCGCACCACAGCGTGGCCAAGGCCGTGCGCTTGGCTGGAGTCCCGGCGGGCAACGTGCATGCCGTGGCCGTCGACGATCGGCTTCGATTGGTTCCCGGTGCCTTGGCCGAGCGTGTCGCCGCCGATCGTCGGGCCGGCCAGCTTCCGTTCCTCGTCGTGTCGGCGGCGGGGAGCACCAACACCGGTGCCATCGACCCGCTGCATGCCCTGGCGGATCTGTGTGCGACCGAAGGCCTGTGGCACCACGTCGACGGCGCCTATGGCGGTGCTTTCGTGCTGTGTGACGAGGGCCGTCGGCGCCTGGCCGGCATCGAACGGGCCGACTCGGTCACCTTCGACCCCCACAAGGGCATGTTCTTGCCCTACGGGACCGGATGTCTGTTGGTCCGCGACGGGGCCGCGCTGCGCCGCGCCCACGGGGGCGATGCGGCCTACCTGCAGGACTTCGACCTGCACCACGACGCCCTGGCGCCCAGCCCGGCCGACTATGGGCCTGAGCTGTCCCGGCCGTTTCGGGGGCTGCGCCTGTGGTTACCGCTCATGCTCCATGGCGCGGCCGCCTTTCGCGAGGCGCTCGCGGAGAAGCTCGCGCTGGCCGACCACTTCCACGATGGTCTACAGCGGATGATCGCCGCCAACGCCCCCATCGAGATCGTGGACCGCCCGCAGCTGAGCACCGTCCCGTTTCGCCTGCGACGCGAGTCCGACGAACCCCTGGCTGCGTACAACGACCGCAATGCCGCCTGGCTGTCGGCCATCAACGCCCGCGGCCACGTCTACCTGTCGAGCACCGCCCTCCCCGTCGCCGACGGTGACGCGTTCACCCTACGCGTGTGCGTGTTGAGCTTTCGCACCCACCGAGAACACATCGATCGGGCGCTCGACGACGTAGCGCAGACCTCGAGCGGTGTAAGCTCCACTTCACGTTCGCGATGAAGCACCCCGCGTCACGGTCCTTGGAGCACGCCCCGGTCTTTTCTTGGCATCGCGGCCATGGAGGCCTCATCTACACCTCCGGCCACGCCGCGGTGGATCCCGATGATCTTCGGCGTATCCGCGGCACATTCGAAGAAGAGACCCGCTACACCCTCGACGCGCTCCGACGCACGCTCGAGGAGGCCGGCTCCAGCCTCGAGAAGGTCCTCAAGGTCACCGCGTACCTGGTGGACATGAAGCACTATCCGGACTTCAACCGCATCTACGCGAGCTACTTCCCCGGCGAAAATCCCCCCGCGCGTACGTGCGTGGAGGTGCAGCGGCTGCCGTATGATTTCCAGGTGGAGATCGAAGCCGTCGCCCACAGCTGAGCCCGACGTCGTCGCTGTTCGCGGCGTGTCGCTGGCGCTGGCGTTGGCGGCGACGCTCGGTTGCCGACCCGCGGCCACGGCCCCCACCGCCCAGGCCACCTCGGACGCCAGCACGGCTTATGTGCCGTTCGCCGAGCGCAAGGCGGCCCACACCACCACGCTCTCGAGGCACGGGCCATCGACCGGACGCTACGACCCGGACGTCGTCCCCGCGGATGCCAAGGCCGTGCACTACCCATCGGGGGAGCACGAGCTGTTGGCCTGGCTGGCCCTGCCTCCCGACGCCTCCGAGCCCGTCCCTGCGCTCGTGTACTTTCACGGCGCGTTCTCCCTCGTGCCCGAAGACTTCGAGGCGGTGCGCCCCTTCCTCGACGCCGGCTTGGCCGTGCTCACCCCGACGCTCCGCGGCGAGAACGGCAACCCCGGTCACCTCGAGCTGCTGTACGGCGAGGTCGATGACGCCGCGGCTGCGATCCGCTGGCTGGCCGCCCAACCCGAGATCGACGGCGACCGCATCCACGTCATCGGTCACAGCATCGGGGGCGCCATCTCGGCGTTGGTCAGCCTCGATCCGTCCCTGCCGCTGCGGCAGGTCGGGAGCGTGGGCGGCATCTACGTCCCCGCCACCTTCGTCCGCTGGCGCAAGTCGAGCAACAACGCCCACCTCGTCCGCTTCGACCCCGAAGATCCGATGGAGGGCTCGCTGCGCACCCTCGGCGCCAACGTCCGCGACCTGGCCCATCCCCACATCGCGTACATCGGGGAGGACGACACCTGGTTTCACCCCAACGTGGAGGCGGTCGCGGCCGAGGCCGAGCGTTTCGGTGCCCCGTTCACCGTACAGATGGTTCCGGGCGACCACATGAGCAGCCTCGACGCCGCACTCGCGGACTTTCTCGAGCGCGTGCAAGCAGACGCGGCTGCCAGTGGTCCCGCGCCCGCGGCCTCGGTTCACATCCCGTAGACCGGCTCGCCGCTGGTGCGACACACCGGGCGCGGCAGGTCCGACCAACGCGCCGTGGGGACCCGAGTCGCATCGACCGCATCGAACTTGCCCGGATCGAAGTCTTCGATGTCGTGCGTCCCAGGGCTGCGGTCCCAGTAGCTCGTCGCAGTATGGGTCTTGTCGCGGCAGGGATACTGGATGAGCGTCTCGGCGCCCTCGACCCGCGGCAGACCACACGCATCGCACGCGAACGGACCGGTCCAGCCCGGCTCGACTGCGGCCACGGGATCAACACGACACCCCATGAACTGCCGATACGAAGCCTCGGCGTCGCTGTTGGAGTTGTGCCCCCAGCGGCCCGAGATGAAGCCCGGCAGTCCCGCGGGACGCTGCGATCCCCATCCGTCGGACGGGTCTACGCAGTGGGTGAAGGGATCGTCCCACTCGTCGGGAACCCCATCCCCACCCAAGTCATCGTCGCCAGCCACGGTCACCCAGGCATCTCCAGGCTCCTGGACTGGCACGCCGTCGGGGTCGGGCCAGCCCTCGTAGTCGGCATAGGCCCCGGCCTCGTCTGCCATGCCCCAGACCGAGCCCCCCACGTACCAGACCGCGTGCTGGTCCTCGACCACGCTCCAGTTGGTGCGCTTGGCCACCAGCCCCGCGTCGCTCGTCTGGTAGGGCGCCACCGATCCGCTGGGGATGTCCGCGATCTGATGTCCGGGTTGCGGCCCCCCGAAGGGCAACCCCGTGAACCCCGTCGGCATCACGTAGCTGCAGTTGCCGCAGCGAGCGTCGCAAAACCCATCGTCGATGATCGCCATACACGCATCGACCGCGGCGGGCGTCGCCTCGCTGACCCGCACGAGGGTCGGTGAGGACCACACCCCGTCACGCGTACGCAAAAGCTCCACCACCTCGAGCAGTGCGAGCGGAATGAGCGAGCGCCGGTTGAAGAAGCTGTCCCAGCCGTGGTTGGGCACCGTCTGTGCGAGCGTGCGTCCGTGGTTGTAGTGCCGCACGTCGATGAGGGTCTGCGGCGCCTCGCACAGCGCCGCCGCCTCGATGATCGGGTGGATCTGCGAGACGGGCACCGTGGGCAGCGTCTCGCCGAGCCACAAGTCATCCTCGTCACCGGGTAACACCACCGCCTCCACGTAGTGCTCGGCGGCCGGGTTTTGGGTACGCATCGCGAATTGCTGCGCGTCGCTCGAGCCGTCATCCATCGACCACGGCTCACCACTGGCCGTCCTCCACGGCGGGTCGAGCCCGTCGTCGGGCCCGAAGCGGGTGTCGTAGTGGTAGGCGTAGCCGATGATCCCGTTGCCTTGGTGCTCGCCGTAGCCCAGCGTGCCATCGACGTTGTAGTTGGTCGTCCACAACGACCACCTGCGATAGCTGTCCATGCACGCCGGGTGGCACGGCCCCAGGACGTACTGGCCCTGGTCATCGACGGCCTCGCAGTCGCAGGGCGGCGTGCCGGGTCCACCGCAGTCCACCGGCTCCCCCCCGTCGGTCGCTCCCCCAGGCTCGCCCGTCTCCCCACCCGCGCCGGGATCGTCTGCCGCGGTCAATCCCGCGTCTGCACCCTGGTCGTCGTGACCGAGCCCCGGCCCGCTCGCTCGCGAGCCATCGCCCGCAGCGCAGGCGGTTCCGATCACCACGGCCAAGCCGGTCAGCCCCCGACCCACCTGTATCCACGAAACGAACGACACCCGTCCCTTGGACACCTCCTGCCCCGCCACATTCCAGCGCCGACGACACATCCGTGCACTTTGGGCGAAGTGCCCAACCGTCTGCACCACTCGCCCAACGCCGCCACGCCCGCCGAGATTCGTCCAAACCAGCGCCGCCGCAGCGAAAATCAACGCCGAGACCGGCGAGTGACTCGACGCCAGTAGACCAGTTGCGCAACCATGCCGCAGTGTCCACGCTGCATCGAACGGTACGCCTGACGGCCCTCGCCGCGGTCGTCTCCCTCGCCGCGTGCCGTCACCGAGCCACCAGCGGCTCCGACCACCCCACCAGCGCCGACCCCTTTGCGACGATGGACTACGCCCAGGGACCGCTGCCGCCCGATGCGAAGATCTTCTTGGTCGCGGGTGGAGACGACGTGGCCAACTTCGCGGCCGAGGTCGTGGAGCAGCGTGCCCTGTGGGTGAAGGCCGGACTCGAGCCCAGCGAGATCGCCTGCTACTACGCCAAACCGAGCCGCCAGGCCCTGCGGGTGGACGGCGAGCAGCTGTCGGAGGTCGCCCCGCTGCTGCGCGATTGCTACGAGGCCTCCCCCGCCACCCTTCACGCGCACCTGCGCCTCGCAGCCGGCCGCTCCCCTGCGTTCATGTACCTGTACGTGAGCAGCCACGGTCTGCCCCCGCTGCTGCGCTGGAAAGCGGGGGTCCGAGAGCCCGCGGAGCTCGGAGCGCATCTCGAACTTCGGCGTGGTGAGGTCGGAACCTTCGATCGACACGCGATAGGGCTGGAGGCGGGCGACGGCCCAGGGCTGGGCCAGGTGGAAGACATGCTCGAGGCACACCGCCAAGGTGCAACGCCCGAGGACATCGTGTTTACGCCCGACACCCTCGCGGGAGTGCTCGAGACGCTGCCTGAAGCCACCCCCGCGATCGTGGTGCTGCAAGCGTGCTTCAGCGGCGGATTCATCGGCCGGCCCGACGACGATGGACCGTCCCCGCTGACCCGTCGCCCGCACACGACGATCCTCACCGCCACGTCATCCCGCCGCCCCAGCTTCGGGTGCAGCCCCGGATCTCACCGCACCTACTATGGCGGCGCCTTCAACCGCGTGCTCGCCCAGAAGCTGGAGGAGGCCCCCCGCCTGCCCCCGGAGCTACCGTGGGACGACATCCACCAGCGCGTGCGCTTCGTGGTCGAGACGATGGAGTTCATCGACGGCGAGACACCGTCGGAGCCCAGCTTCTTCAGCAGCGACGCGCCGTCATCGACCAACACGGCCGCCTCCGCATCGCCATCGAAGCCCGCGGCCGACTCGACTCCGTCGACCCACTGACGGCCGACACTGCGCGCCACATGCTGGTGGTCGGGCACGCAGGCAGGCCGACACCCATGCCGATCTACGGTGACCGGGAACAGTGGCGCATCGCGAGGCGCCCGACCGCATGCAACCCACCCCCGCGCTCATCGATGAAGCTGAGCACACAGACCCAGCAGCGGAGCCAGCCCGGCATGCACGTCGGGCTGCCAACCACGACGCCTGCACACCACCAAGCGCCCCACCCGGTGTCGACGCCCCGCGCGCTTGTCCACCCGTCCGAGCGCGCGCACTATTGACGTCGTGGGCGCTCCTCACGTCGTTTGGATGCTCGCGCTGCTGCTGGAGAACGCGGCGCAGCAGCCCTCGCCGACGCCGTCGGACGATCTGGAGCTGGTGTGGCGCGCACCGCCGCAGTGTCCCAGCACCGATACCGTCCATGGAATGATCCTCGACAAGCTCGCCGAGCATCCTGGAGACACGCGCCCGGTCTCGGCGAGCGCCCTCGTTGACGCGACCGTGACCGCAGGCGACCAGACCTACCACCTGGATCTACGCGTGCGGACCCAGGGAAGCCTGATGCAGCGCGAGATCGCAGCCCGAGACTGCGCGCTGCTGGCTCGCACCACCGGGCTGGTCGTCGGGCTGGCGCTCGACTCCACCGTCTCGATCGAGACCGTCGCGAAGACCATGGAGCAGCAACCCGATGCCGACGACGACCCGATGGCACCGGTCCCTCCGGCGCCGACCGGGGACCCGGTCGCGGACGTCGTCGGCGTCCCAATCATTGAGACCCCGCCCTCCGACGCGCTGGTGAGCCGCGAGCGATCATCAGCGAGCCGCGCCCCGCTCGCGGTCGCGCTCAGACTCAGCGGTGGCGCTGACGTGGGAATCCTGCCGCGCGTGGGCGGTGGCCTCGGCTCGTCGGTCGCGGTGGCGGGACCGCGATGGCGAGCCGAGATTCACGCCAGCCGCTGGTTTTCCCGGGCCCAGACCTTCCCGGGCGAGGCCTCTGTGGGAGCCAACTTCGCGATGTGGTCGGGGGGCGCTCGAGGCTGCCTGGTGTTGGGCGAGCGCGTCGAGATTCCCATCTGCGGCGGCGCCGAGATCGGTCAGATCCAAGCGGCGGGGTTCGGAGCGC
>JAHZJA010001326.1 GCA_022601155.1 Deltaproteobacteria bacterium
CCGATGCGCCTTCGAAGCGCAGCCTCGCCAGGCAGCTGCCGCTGACGGCGTTGTGGCCCATGGAAAACCGCCAGAGTCGAGGCTAGAAGTTGACCTTGCGCAGGCCTTTACCGCCCGTGCGGACCGAGCAGCGGCCGTCCCAGATGTACTGGCCCGACTCGAGGTGCACTTGCACCCCGGACAAGATGGCGTAGTCCGCGTTGTTGTACGGGGGCTTGTCGTTGGTCTGGCGGTGCTTGATGGCCGCCTTGACCTGGCGCCCGATCAGCGCCTGCGCGGCCGTCGTCACCGTGAGCAGATCGTTGCCGGGTTCGACCTTCTTGCCCAGGGCCATCGACAGCAGCGAGAACTCGGGATCGGCGGGGTCGAACTCGGTCGGCAGGGCGTTGCCCTTGTTGTCGTTCAGCAGTGCGTGCACGCCGACCAGAGCGCCGCACGCTCCGCTGTGCTTGGCCATGCCCGGCCGCGACACCTTGCCCAGCGTTCCGTCGTCGAGGATGCCCAAGTGAGGCATGACGCAGTACACGTACGCGGCTGGCTTGCGATCGGGAGCATGATGGTGCCCGGCCCCGAATCCTACGTTGCCCGCGGTGAGGTAGCCGCCCAACCCGGTGAGCACGAAGGGCTGGCCCCATACCCGATCGATCTCGGCCGGGAGCGTCACGCACAGCTCGTCGCGGCAGACCCCAACCATCGCGAGGGCCGAGTTGTTGGCGAACCCATGTCTGCCCAGCGCGCAGTAGGTGCGATCGACGAACTCGCGCTCAGGGATGAGACCGGGGAGGACCTTTTCGACGGCGTTGGGGATGCTCATCGCCGACGCGAAGATAACAAGAGCCCCTGTTCGCGTTGCCCCGAGGCGTGGGGACCACATCCGAACTTCGATGCAGAGCCCTTGCGCCCGGACCAACGTTCAATGGTTCTTCAGTGCCCGCCGCCGCCTAGAGACGCGATCCGCTTTTCGCCAGGGGATCGACGCCCGGCCCAACGTCTGATCTCGTTGGGCCGAGGTCACGATGCACTGGACGATACCGAAGGAACTGACCCCCGAAGAGCGACCCCGGGCCAGAGCCGATGCAGGAGCTCGCCGACCGCTCGTGCCTGCGTCCGGGGAGCCTTGCGTCAGCGGAGATGATGGCGGCGACCCTCCACCCACTCGCCGATCGATGTCATCGACAGAGGACCGCGCTGGTCATCGCGTGGCATCAGGTGGATCGGCTCGGCCATGGTCGCGAGCGCACGCCAACGCACCGACCTTCGCCACGTCGTGGCATGCTCTGGCCCGACGTGTGCGACTACGATCTCGCGGTGCGAAGAGCGACGACCATGCGGCTCTGCGATGCCGGTGACCCGCGGTGGGGTCGGGCGTAGGGCGAGCTGCTGCCGGGCCCGGACGCGATCGCGGGGTTCGTGGCGTGGGCCCAGGAGCATCCGAAGTGGCGGTTCAACGTTGCCGAGGTCTCCGATGGCGTGTGCGCCAAGCCGGTGGAGGCCGCGATCGCGATCCTCAGCGACATCGTCGCCGAGTGTCTCGACGACGACGCATCTTGACCTGGCTGGCCACCGGGCGAATGCCGTGAAATCGTGGCGCGCCGAATATCGAGCCTGCCCTGGAATGACCCGCTATCGCCGGTAGTCGCCGCGAGGGGGGCCGCTGGCTAGGTTCTCAACGTCGGCCACGATCGGCCCGTGTCGTCGCAGCCGGGCAGGCGTGGGTTGTTGCCCTCGAACGCTCAGCCCCCCGATCGCGGGTGAGAGGCCCGGGGTTGTCGATGGAGACCTGAAGGTTGGTGCGCGGGGTCCGGACGAGGTCGCGAACGCCGGCCGTGATCCGAGGTTCGCGGGGGGAAACCCCGCAGCGCATCAGCGCCGCGAGCGTAAGCGACATATCCCAGATCGCGCTGCCGCAGGGCGGTCGTGCAGGGTGTCTCCCAGCTCGATTCGGCACGATGGTGCGGGCTGAGGCGGCGGTGCGATACTCTCAGTCGTGGCCCGGCCCGATGCGGCACCCCGAATCGTGCTGACCGCCGCAGTTCTGGTGGCCTCGGTCTCGTGCCGATCCGCCCAGGTTTCGCCCGCTTCTTCGCCGCCCCCGGCCGCGGCATCGACACCCGCGGCGGCGGCCACGAATACGCCAGCGACTGCTGACACCGTCGCGCCTCCCAAGCCAATGGAGGACGCCTGCCAAGCACGTGAACGCGTCGCCAAGGCGTGGATCCGCTCCGAAGTCGAGGACCTCGGCGCCTACCTGCCCAAAGCCACGTGGAACGCGTTCAAGCCACGACTCGAGCCGTTCGTCACTTGCCAAATGACGCGCGGCGGCGCGTGGATTCTCGAACTGAACCACTTCATCTTCGAACGAACCGACAGCGGCCGGGGCGGCGACTTCGATGTTGCCATTGTGCCGACGTTCGTACGCACCGATGGCACTGTCCTCACGAAGGACCACGCCATCGAGCTGCGGTGGCATGAGGACCCACAGGATCCTGAAGCCTTCAAGGACTTCACCATCGGGATCCACCTGCAGGACTACAACGCCGACGGCGTGCCTGAACTCGGGTTGCAGATCCAGCGACTTGCGCACGAGCTGTTCGCCGAGTCGTTCACCATACTCGGCGACATGGAAGCCGGCCTGACCGAGCCGGACGACAGCGAGCCAGGCGCTCTTCAGTACGTCGATGTCCCCGATTTCTTGGCAGAGCTCACCATCGATGGATTCGTCGATGCCGACGGCGACGGCCGCACAGACATCGTCTCGTTTGGCCACTACCCCGCGATGAAGTGCTTCGAGATGCAGGCGATAGCCCTGGGCGCGCCCGCCATCCTCTATCATGCGACCGAGCAGGGGATCGCCAATGACGACGCCGTCGCGCGCAAGTTCGTCACCGACCAATGCAAGGCGACTCCCTCTACGCTTCTCGAAGGCGCCATCGAGGATGAATGGGATCAGGCTGCGCGGCGAAACGTCGCGTGCCTACGCATGCAAGGCACCCCCGCTCGTGCGCTCGAAGTCAGGCTGCAAAACGAGTGGCGGGATGTGACCGAAGACGCCCTCGAGCGTTCGTGCGGGACGACGCTGCAGCAGCTGGTCGATCTGGCCAAGCGTGAGCCCGTGATCACGCTGCGGCGGCCACCCTAGGACAACGAGAACCCCCAGACGTGTTCGGTTTCGCGGGGGCAACTCCAGGTCGAGTCTCGTCTTTCGCGCCCGTCGTCGAGAGGGCGGACAACTCCTCGGGCGGCTGACAGGAGCCGACACCGAGCGCACGACTGCCGACCACGGCTCGGCGACGGAAGTGAGCACGTCGTGCTCGAGACTCCCGACCGCCTCGGCCCACGCCGATCCAGCAAGCTCCGCGGGCCGGAGTCCCACGGTAACTCCTCGCTGTGGCCCGTCGCCACTGCGTGATCGCGACGGCCGAGAGTCGGTGGCGATGGGCGCCGAGCTCGAGGATCCGAGAAAGCGATTGGCAACGCGTACCGGCCCATGCCGTCGCGACCCAAGTGAATGGTACGAGGAGCGAACGCTCGGGTATGGTTGCTTCGCTCATGAGATCGGCAACCCCTCAATCCCGACGTCGATTCCCTGTGTGGCCGATCACCCTCATTGTGCTGCTGTCGTGTGGACCGACGAGCCCCGAGTCGTCGTCGAGTACCTCGACCGGAACCGAGTCGTCGTCGAGTACCTCGACCGGAACCGAGGCACCGACGACGAGCGAATCCAGCAGCACGAACTCCAATAGTGCGACCGAGTCCACCACGATCGGTGCCGACTCCACCGCGGCGGAATCGGCCGGCGCCGCCGATCTAGGGGTGCCGACCGACTGCGACCTCTTCGCCCAAGATTGCCCTCCTGGCTACAAGTGCGCGCCCATGTCGGTCGATGGCACCGGCACGTGGAGCGGGGTCGGCTGCGTCGAGGTGGTCGAGGACCCCGCCGCGAGGTACGGGCCATGCACGTCGTTGGGCGACCCGACCTCGGGGATGGACACCTGCGACTTCGGGCACATGTGCTGGGACATCGATCCCGACACGCTCGAGGGTACCTGCTACGCACTGTGCACCGGCGACGAGTCGAGCCCCGTGTGCGACGACCCGCTGACGGACTGTCGGCTCACCGCCACCGACTCTGCCGCGGTGTGCCTGTTCGTATGCAATCCCCTGGGCGACGACTGTCCGCGCGGCGACGGCTGCTATCCGAGCAGCACCGATTTCTTCTGCGCCACCGATGCCTCGGGACCGACCGGGATTCCGGGAGATCCCTGCCAATACCTCAATGTCTGCGAAACCGGGACGATGTGCGTGAGCCCGTCCGCAGTGCCCGACTGCATGGATGACGTCGGCTGCTGCACGTCCTTCTGCAACGTGACCGAAGGCGACGGCATCTGCCTCCCCGGTCAGATCTGCGAGCCCTGGTACGAGCCGGGCGCGGCTCCGGCAAGCTACGAAGACCTCGGGGTCTGTACCCTCCCGCTGTGACCGGGCCCGTCACGCCGCGACGCCTCCAACCCGAGCTCGGTGAGCAGTGCGGTGGTCTTGGATGACGGCTTCGTTCATTCGCGTGTCATCGCGGCTGGGGTGTGACCACGCAGTCGGATTCCGTTCATTGCAATTGGATTTCGTCGGCACTGGGAGGGTCGCCCGTCGCCGTGTCACGGGCCCTGGCACTCGGCGTGAACCGGACGCCTATCCCCTGCCCGCGGCCGTTTTCGTCCTACGAGTGCGAGACGACCAAGCCCGACGACGAAGGCGGCCGGCCCCAAAAGGACTGGCCACCCGTGGCGATACAGCCTCGATCGAGGCTCGGTGCGCTCCACGTAGTCGAAAAGCGCGGCCGGGTCGACATCGTCGACGAGGTTTCACGGCGCGACGTCCGGGCGCTGCCCGCCGAGAACGGTCGCGCTTTATCGCCGACGCCGCGACAAGCCGAACGTTGTCGACCAGCTCACGGGCGCCCCGGATGAGGGGCACCCCGCCTCACTCGGGAAGCAGCGCCTGTACCCGCGGGCCCATCTCGGCCTGGGTCAACGAGCTCTCGATCAAGCGGATGGTCAGGTCGTTGCCGAGGATTGCCGGTCGCGTTGCCTGACGGATCCGGTGATCGAAGTGATCGCGAGCCTGCAAACGCATGCGAGGGCGGAGGCGGTACGAGGGCGGCGCCGCGGCAAATTCTTCAATGATCCCATCAGGCGCCCAGTTGAGACGCGGTTGTTGCCGAATGTCATGGCCCGCAGCGCAGGCGGAGCCGATAGACTGATCCGGTGGTCGCTTCCAGCGACCACAGAGAGATGATTCGAAGATGCCCAAGGGACAACAGAAGAAGAAAGGCGGGGGCAACAAGACCAAGCTCACCGCCAAAGAGAAGAAGCAGAAGAAGAAGGACAAGACGCAGCAGGCTCGCCCGACGTCCGTCGTGACGTAGGGAAGCATCGTCGTCGGCGACTCGGGCCACAGGTGCCGGGTCGCCGTCGTGCCGCCGTCGAGTTCCTACCCCTGCTTGCCGTCGCCGAGGAAGCCGGGCCACGGTGAGGTCCTCCGGGTGGCCACCCCTGCACGAAACTCGCCACCACCTGTACGTCGAGGGGGTCATCTCAACGAGGCCCACAGCTGCTACAGCGCACCACGTCCCCTTGCGCGTCCGGCACGCCCATTGCGACGGTGAGCGCTAGATCGACCCGCCGAGCCAAGCTCGCTTCGAGCGCGTCATGGATCGCCACACCCGGGAGTCGGTCCCCGATTCGATCGGACAGCGGGTTGGCGTCGTCACTCTTCCATGCTGTTTCGAGGACGATGCCGCGATCGAGCTCGCCCGTGGGGACTCCTCGCTGGTGGCCTCGACGCTCAGAGGGCTTGGGGTGTCTGCCGCAGCATCGACCGGCGGGCTCAGCGGTTTGGGATCGGCCGTCATCGGGAGGGGGGGTGTCGACAAGGGGATGGCGAAGGAGTGATTGCCATGAACGATCGAAACGTCTCAGTCACGCTGGCGGTGGTGTTGTTGTCCGGAGTTGCGGGGTGTCCCAGCGAGACGGGCGTGTCGGAGTTGCCCAAGGAGGAAGGGGAGTCGGCAGGTTCGGAGGGGACGACGGGATCGGGGGAGGAATCGGGGGAGGAGGAGTGCGTCAGTGAGATCGTCGACGTCGAGTGCGTGGGTCAGGCGACATGTGACCAGGCTGTGGATTTGTCGCAGGTGGTCATGGATTGCTATTGGGATGAAGGGCAAGGGGCATGGAGTGCGAACACGCCGCCGGAGATTGCCGATCAGTGCGATCCGGCTTTCCCTTGCTCGGTGATACTGGCCACCGAGCAACCGCTGCACCTGCTCGAGACGTGCACGGGCGGTTGCATCGACCTGTGTGACCGTCCGCCCGAAGACTGCTGTCACTGGTCCATGCCGAGCGTCTACTACAGCCCGCTCGTGGTCTATTGGGACGATGTCTACCACCCCTTCGTCGATCAGGTTCATGCCGACTGTGAGACCAATGGATTGTTCGATGTGTCGTTGGACTACTGCCCGCCCGAGACCCGAGTTGAGCCCGCCCCCGAGATCGTGGAGTGTTCGTTGGGAGCGCCCATCGCCCCCCCCAACGACGCCAACTTGATGTTGACCATCGATCCGACCGCCTCGTTTGTGGGCATGTCGGGCGAGGGCGCCTCCCTGGAGACGGGAATGTCGGGTAGCTGCGCGGCAAGAACAGAGCCCGTCGAGCTGCTGAGCGGATTGTTCTGGGTCGACGACACCTCCTTGGGCGACCTCGCCATCGAGGATTGGTCCTTCTTCTTCAGCACCCCCATCACGCCCACCATGGGCACCAACGCGTTCGAGATCCAGGTCGCCCAAGTCGCCCAGGCGAGCATCATGGGCCACGGCTTCGTCGACTCGACCCCGTACCAGGCCCAAGTCCTACTGGCCGAGCCCGCCGCCGGAACCCTGAATCTCGAGACCAACACCTGGTCCCTCCACTACGAACAACACCTCCCCACCGGCAGCAGCATCACTGTCCACCTGCAAGGCCCAGTCACCCACCTCGAAAACTGACGCCGCCCGCCCACGAAGCGGCAGCCACACCAGACACGAAAAAAGCACCGCCCCACACTCGCGGAGCCACACGGTTGGAGTCCGCTCACGCCCGAAGGCACGTCTCTACCGTCATTCCGAGCGCCGCGGGCTCGGGGTTGCTGTCGGTGACGGGCTTGGTGCGCAGTGGCGACGCGTACGCAAGGTCATGGCCCTTCGCAGCGATGAACCTCCGCGAGCGCGGCCGCTTCGCGGTGGTCACCGACCGAGCCGGCGCCCGCTTGATGATGATGATGCGGGTCACATTGCAAGGCCCCGCGAGTCCGTCCGGTCCTGGCTTCCGTCACATCAGCTCGTCGAGCAGCCGGTACCAAGACAGCCGCTGTCGATCGATCGGACCTCCGTACGCCTCGAGCAATCGCTCCCCCCACCCTCGTCCGAGGTTGTACTCGGCACTGCGCGCCATCAGGGCCAGGTCTCGGTACGGATCGCCCACGCCCAGACCCCCGAGGTCGATCCAGCCATACCCACCTGCACCGTCCAGCACGACGTTGGGCAAGCACGGATCCCCGTGCGTGAGCACCGATGGGTCGCCCGAGGGCTGACTCGCCTCGAGCTCAGCGAGGACCTCGGCTCCCGTCCAACCACGTCGCTCGGGGTCGAAATCCTCCTCATCGACCCACTCCATCGCCACGTTGGTCCGCACTCGCTCCATCAGCACGGGCAGCCGCGCATCGAACGGACAGTCGTCGATCGGCACGGCATGAAGCTGCCTGAGCGTGGCGGCCAGCTGCACGACGGTCGCCTCGGGAGCCCGTCGCCACGTGGGCTCGTGCGCGGCCTCGCCCTGGACGACCGATGTCACCATCCACACCCACGAGCCCCTACCGGCGTCGAGCAGCCGGGGACTCGGGATCCTTCCCGCGGCCCATCGCAGCCGTGCGATCTCGTCCTGGAGCGGAAGTGGACCGCCGGGTCGCGCTTGCTTGGCGTAGCCGACGACCTGGCCTTGGCGGCTCATCCGAAATACCCGCGCTGGCGAGCATCCGTCGGTCACCCGCTCCCAGCGATGCTCCGGCCAGCTGCGCAGCAGCTGCGAGGCGACCTCCTCTTCGTTCGTCTCCTCCATCCGTCACTCTCGCGTCGCGACCGTCACTATACGCCCGCCGCGCCTTCGGCCTCCTCAGCGGTCGAGGAACGACCGAGGCGCAGCAACGCTCGAGCGCATCCTCGGACACAACGTGCACGCTCTCGGCTGAAACATGGAGTCCGGATTGGATTTCCCCCGGTTCCACCGGACCTCCGCGCCGCGCATCGCAGGGGCACGCCTTCCGGGTTGGATTCCGCTCCAGGGGGTTCGCGGTCGCCGTGATGCTTCCATTCTTTGCTTTGGGGTGCGACCAGTTGGAGCCTGCCGCCCCCGACAAGGTCGCCGCGCCGGTACTGAAGAACGCTCGAGTATTGGGAGGGCGAAGCGACGGTGGATCTTCGCGAGATGGCGACGGCACGCGTGGTTGCGACCACGACGATCCCGGTGAAGGGGCGGGTCGGATGTCCGACGATGTACTCGTTCGCCAAGGGCAAGACGGTCGCGAAGGCTCTCGGTCGGGTGGGTCCGGAGTACGCAGCCTTCATCGACAAGCACGGCGGTCCCGCGGCGGAGTAGCAAGAGCAGCGGTTCAGGACAGCGCGCGGTCCCCAGCCGGCGACGATAGCGGCCTGCTCCCTGGGTGCTGACTCGGCCGTGGCCAACTCGGACGAGCACCGTGCCGTCGGGCAAGGCACGGGGCTGGGATCTGGAGCCGACACCACAGTCGCCCGCTCAGTAGGGCTGCATCTTGATGCCCGGTAGCAGCGACGCGGCCCAGCGTGCGCCGACGAGATTGCTGGCCATTGGACCCAACCGTAGACGCGCGAGGGGGCCAGACACGTACACACCTCGTCCCCAGTGCATGTCGGCTTCCAGGCACGGAAGACTCGCCCGCACGGGTAGTCCGAGCCGATCGACGCTGGTTCGCAGCCAGCCATCGATCCCCTCGGGCTCGAACCCGGTGGCCAACGTCAACCCACGAGACTCGACGGCACCTGCGGCTCCGGTCAGGATGAGCCGACGACTCGCACCTGGCCGCTCTACCCGAAACGGTCCTTGATGCAGTCGAACCTGCCCCCGGCGAATGGCCTTGGACAGGCGCCCCCACAGCCCAGGCGGCACGGTCCCTCGAACGGCGTGTTTCCGCAGGAAGGTGAGCCGCTGTGTCTCTTCGAGCCTCGACCACCGACCGACGAATCGGGCCCGGGTCAGTGATTGGTCGTTGTCGAACTCGGCGATCTGAATGGGGCGACGGGACCAAAGCCGCACGGTTTGCCTGGTGCGGCGCCAGACCTCGAGGGCGCGCTGAACCGCGGAGATCCCCCCGCCCACGATGTCGGCTTCGAGCTGCTCGCCCGTCTCGAACACATGGTTGGCCGCGGCTCCCTCCTCCCGTAGGGGACGCGCCCAGTGGGGAATCCGTACCCGGTTGGACCCGGTCGCCAAGAGGACCCGACGGGCTCGGAGGACCAAGCTCGCCCCTTCGACGACGAGGCAGCCTCCATCATCGCGGAGGGACTCGACGCGACCGGGGAGCACCGCGTCGTGCAGTCGCTCCCTCGCGATCATGTGCTTCGCGTGGCGTAGGAACGCGGCGTGCATCGGACGCAAGAACGGGCGGGCCAAGCTTGCTACGTCACAGTTGTCCCGGCGATGCAAGAAGTGGTGGAGCTCCGTCGGGTGCTGGTCGAGGTGGTGGCTGACGGGTGAGCGCATCCAGGCCATCGCGACCGCTCGCGCCCGAGTCGACCAGCGATCGAGCAGTGCCCCGCTAGGGTCGATGATGCGCAGCTGTGCCCCCGTCGCCTGCAGCGCTCGTGCGGCACAGACCCCGTGAGGGCCGCCTCCCACGACGACCCAGTCGAGCATCGGCATCGGGTCGACGCTAGCGTGACGGAGACTTATATGCAATCGTATTGCATATAATCCAAACGACTATCGAAAGACCGCGGCCCTGGTACGAGTGACATCTCCTCGCAAGAGCGCCGCAGACTTGCGTTCGGCGACGAGCCATCCAATGACGCGGGTCGGCGAATCGACCGCGCATTCGGAGCGAGCCCGAAGTCGCCAGACCGCCGGCGGCGAGGCCTGGCCCGGCCTCGCCTCGCCTCGCCTC
>JAHZJA010001327.1 GCA_022601155.1 Deltaproteobacteria bacterium
CACGCTCGCTCGCGCTTTTTGGGGTCGAGCGCCAGGGCTCGCCCGAGGCTGTCGGCGGCGGCGGCCGTGTCTCCTCGGCGACTCTCCACCGCCCCGCGGTTGTACCAACCCCACACGAGGCTCGGATCCTCGGAGGTGGCGTCGACGAACCGATCGTATGCCTCCGACAGCTCGCCCTCGCGGTAGGCTCGCAGCCCCGCCGCGTTGGCGAGCTTGGCCCGCACCTGCGCCCGGTCGGCCACCGCGAACTGGAGATCCTCGCCGTCCCAACACATCACCCCATCGGTGTAGTGCATCGCCACCCACACGGTGCTGCCATCGGGGCTGAGGTTGGCATCGACGACGCGCTCATGGTCGATGGTCCACGGCTCGTTGCTCAAGCGCTCGAGATCGACCGAGGCTCCGCGCGGGCCCTGCACCGCGATGTACAGCCGCATGGAGTCCTCGAAGACCGGATGTGGGGTGCTGCGGATGTATACCCGCGTCGACTCGCCGCCGATGGTGCCGAACGCTTCGCGAGGCGTGGCGATGGGGGTTCCCGGCTCGAGCGGGCCGAGGCCATCGAGCGTCTCCGCCTCGGTGCGGATGAAGGCCTTGGCCTCGGCCATGGAGACCGGGCCCTTGGGATCCGTCGAGTCCGGATCCACATACAGCGTGTCCGTGCTCTGCCACAACATCGTCGCCCGATCGGTCGTGCCGACGATGCTCTGCTCGATGGAGGCGAAGCAGCTGAGCTCGCCCCCCTCGCTGCACACCAGGCTCTGCGCCACCGCGTGACCGCTGGCCGTCCAGCCGTGGAACTGCTGACGGGTGCTCGTGCGCCCATGGCGAAGGTCGGTGATGTCCTGGCGGGCACCCGCGGAGGCCACCGACGGCAGGACGACGAGCAGGGCAGCAGCAAGGAGGCGGCGCATGCTCCTTTGCAATGCAACGGGCTCGCCGCCCCGTGATTTCAGCGGTTTAGGGGCCACCGACGGCCAGCTCGACACGATTGGTCGCATTTTGTTCGCGATCGATCGCCCGTTGCATCGAGTTTCGTGGACGAACCGGGACTAGGATGGCCGGCTGCACGGCTCGTCGACTGTGAGACGGTCCCGGCAGGCTAGCAGCGGCGAAACGGTTGGGTTGCACGGCTCGAGGTACGCCTGGGTGCCGGGGCTCAGAAACTCTCGCAGTTGAGGACCTCGGGCTCGCACTCGCGTTCCTGCTCGGCGCCGTACGACAACTCGCGCACGCACTGCCAATCGCGGCAAGACGCCAGGTCGATGCGCTCGTACAGCGCGGTGCTCCGGATGTTGCACAGGTCCTCGGCGACGTAGGTCTCTCGCCACAGCCGGCCGTCGGCCGCCCCGTGGAACGTAGTCGTGGTGGCGAACTGACCATCGAGGTCACCGGTCTGCTGGGCGAAGGTCAGCGCTTCACCATCGGTCGCCGCCGACAACACACACGCGAGGACCTCGGCGTTGCGCTCGGTCAGCGACAGACACTGCGGGCCTTGTGGCCCCTCGCCGAACTGCTCGTTGCACGGGTCCTCCTCGGCGTCGGGGACCTGGTAGGTACCGCACGAGACCTCCTGGATGCCCCGCATCGTGACGACACACGGGTCCTCCTCCTCTTCGCAGCCCGCCATCGGACCTGTAACCACCGCCACAGCCAGACCACCGACGAACCCCGCCAACCATCGCACTGTCAATCGCCCATCGCCCATCGCAATACACTTCACCGAGGCAGTATAGGCATCCAGGTGAAGGCATGCACGGCGGGGGTCATGGCAGTTGGTGGGACAGTCCCATGTGACAGCGTGGATCGGTCGCCCTCGGGGGGATACCTCGAGGAGAGTGTTCACCCCTCGCGCGTGGGCCCTTAAAGCGACGACGCGCTCGCAGACGAGGTCGGCGTTTCGTCGTCAGCGTTGGCCCACGGAGCGAGGCTCGGGGGGTGCGTCGACAAGGGCTCAGGGCAGGGACCGCAGGGGCCGCTGTCGCCGGTACCATGAGAGATCACCATGTCGGACAGCGTCCTTTCGCGCGTGCGGCACGGTCTGCTCGGTCGACCTCGGATTTGCCGAGCAGATGCCACTCGCATCATCTTTTGATTGTCAGCCAGATAAGCTATGCAAAGGCATTCATACGCTTCAGTCCATGGATCTCAACCTGCTCGTTGCCCTGGACGCCTTGCTCGCAGAGCAGAGCGTCACACGGGCCGCCGAACGAATTGGCGTGAGCCAGCCGGCGATGAGTCAGTCGCTCGCGCGTCTGCGCACCGCCTTCGATGACCCGCTGCTGGTACGCGCGGGGCGAGGCATGGCCCCGACGACACTGGCACAGAGCCTGGCCACCCCGCTCCATAGCCTGCTCTCACAGCTCGACAACCTCGTGCGGGAGCGCGGGGACTTCACCCCCTCGTCCTCGACCCGCTCCTTTTACATCGCGTGCCTCGATCATTTCTCGGTCCTGCAGCTCCCAGGGCTCGTGTCTGCGGTCCGCGAAGAGGCCCCCAGCGTCGACATCGTCGCGACCCAGCTCTCCTACGACTCTTTGTCGTCCGAGCTGGAGAGGAGGGTCGTGGACCTGGGCATTGGCGTGTTCCGGGATGCACCTGCGGACCAGATGCAGCAGCGCCTGTATGACGAGCGCTTCGTCTGTGTGCTTCGTCGAGACCACCCGGCCCTCGACAGCTGGGATCTCGAACGCTTCGTGTCCGCACCGCACGGGCTCGTCAGCACCACCGGCCGGGGCTCCGGGGTGATCGACCATTTCCTGGCCCAGCGCGATCGGGTCCGCCGGGTCGCCGTTCGGGTCCCACACTTCCTGGCCGCCGGCGCGCTCGCGGCCTCCTCCGATCTGATCTTCACCCTCGCGGGACGGCTCGCCGCCTTCTTTGCCGAGCGACACGACGTGGTCGTGGTGGAGCCGCCGATCTCAATGCCGGCATTTCCGGTCTTCATGCGCTGGCATCGCCTCATGCATGAAGACCCGATGCATCGCTGGTTCCGCAAGCGCGTGGTCAAGAGCGCTCGGTGAGCACCAGGGCCCCGAGCGCTCTCGACCGTCGACGCTGAGTTCGGCTGGTCGCTACCCGGGCCAGAACTCGACCTCCATCACACGGAAGGGCAGCGCCGGGTTCGGGCCGGCCACTTCGGGGAAGTAGAAGTGGTCGAGCTGACTCTCGGGGATCCAGGCGGTCCCAACACCGTCCGTGGTCACATTGGTCGGCGTATCCAGTCCGTTGGCGAGCACACTCACCGTGCCTGACGAGCCGTCCGGGGAGAGGACGAGCTTGACGAGCTGTCCGAGTTCTCCGGCGTTCAGATCCCCCAACTCCACCGCGAGGAGCGAGTTACCGAAGGCGACCAGCCCGTCGGGCTGGGACAAGATCACCGGCTCGCCTGTGGTCGAGGTCAGAGGCACCGTGCTCGCGGCCCCCGCCGATCCGTCCTCGCTGACCGGGATCCGCACCAGGGTCCCCAGGTCCACGTTGACCGTGTAGACGCTGTCTCCAAGGACGGCCAGCCCGTTGGCGCCTACTGGGAACCCGACGAGCGAGCCGTTGCCAGACAACTCGCTGGCCGCCGACCACTCCTCGGCGCTGCTGCCATCGAACAGAGCCTCTGCGGCAACACGCACGATCCGCCCGCCATAGGAATCGCTGGCGTAGACATTACCAGAGTCCGTCTCGACGACATCGTCGCAGAACGCGGTCTGGCCATCATCTCGCAGCTCATGCCGACCCAGGATCGTCCCATCCTCGGGATCGATACCGACGATGGTCGATGGGACCCCCGGATCGCCGAAGATGTCCCCGCCCTCGCAGGCCCACAGAACGCCCGAGACATCGCCGAACTTGATCCCCGTGGGGCTCATGATCTCGCCCGACGAGACCAGCATCTGCCCTGGGTCCCCGTTCATGGGGACCCGGACGATCATCCCGGTCGCGAGGCTTCCGACGTAGAGGTTGTCGCCATCGCTGGTGATTCCCGCTGGATAGAACCTCTCGCCGGGGAGCGGGAAGCTGCCTTCTCCGTTCCCAGGAGAGCCGTCTTCTCCGTCCTGGCCGCCTTCTCCGTCCTTGCCGTTTTCTCCGTCCTTGCCGTTTTCTCCGTCCTTGCCGTTTTCTCCGTCCTTGCCGTTTTCTCCGTCTTCGCCGATCTCACCAGCCAGACCGTCCGATGCCTGGTCCCCGCTGCAGCCGGTCATCAGGGCGGCGGCGATGAGCGCTGCTGTCGAGAGGCGAAGGATTGTTGTTGTCCTCATGGGTGGGCTCCTCGGAGCTCACGGCCTGTCAGCTCTGGAGAGCCTCGGTGGTCGCGAGCCTGGTTGGGGTTCGAGCCTCAATCTAGGGACCCTCATGTATTCTTCAAAGAAATAATTCGCATACCAAGAATAAGCAGAAAGCATGATCCGATTCCAAGCCATGGGCCCACGACCAGGACCTCCGTCGTGCGCGAGTCGAGCAACCGCCCGTGCTGGAACTGGTCGTCATCGGGGTCGGCCCGGCCATGTCCGAGGATGGCCCGGCCCCGGAGACGGGCATCGTGATGGCTGGGCTCGGCGAAGAATTTAGTTGCCGGGGCCGTGGCAAGCGCTGTCGATCGGCGCCCTCGTGCGGGGCCACGTCGATCGATCGGTACGTTTATTTCTTCTTCGTGCCGCAGAGGTTGAACCTCATCGAGGGGACTTGCCGGTCGTTGGACTGGAGGGTCAGTGTTCCGACGTACGCCGTGCCCACAGCGCATGTGTCGACCGGCGCGACCAGGAGCTCCTTTGCCGCGCGCGCTTCGAGATTGAACTGTAGCGAGGTCTCGCCGTCGATGTTGCAGTTGCCATCGATGGTCGCCGTGACCGTCAGCAGCTCGTCGCCGTCGTTCACGATGATGAGTGTCTTCCCTTTCCTGAGCACGATTTTTAGTGGTTGCTCCGCCCGTCGGTCGAAGCTGACGACGGTCAGCTCGGCCGGACGCCGCTCGAGCGCCTGGGAAGCAACGGTGTGGCCGGAGAGAGCAACGAGCGTGCTCTTGCCCCGATGAGACACCGCGAGCCGGCCAAGAAACTTGCCTGGGTCGTCGGGGGCGAACGCGATCACCAGCTGTGCCCCCGCGGGGGGCACAGTCGAGGGGATGGGCTCGACCACGTGCCATGGTGGCGAACACTCGAACGTCATCTCGTCGATTTCCTTGCGCCCCTCGCAAGTGAGGATGAGCGTCTGGGTGACGGGGTCGCCGGGGAATTGATACGCAAACTCGGTAGGCTCGGAGATTCCGAGTGTCGAGTGGATCCCGCGGTAGATGACCTGCATCGACGTCGGCTTTGGACCTTCGTTCGAGTGGATCGTCAGCCGCGAGAGCTTTCTGTCGTCCCCTTGGCACTCGATGGCCAGCTCGACGGAGTGCCCAGGAGCAATCGGCGTGTTGCACACCAGGACCGCCGTCTCCCCATCGTC
Organism: Deltaproteobacteria bacterium; assembly: GCA_022601155.1. GTDB lineage: Bacteria > Myxococcota_A > Polyangia > Nannocystales > Nannocystaceae > Paraliomyxa. The sequence goes on from JAHZJA010001327.1 coordinate 5,440, forward strand.
GGCGGGTTTTCGGCGGACGACACAGTCGTTGTCTACGAGGCGAAACGGCTCGCCCACGGAGATGTCGTGGATGATGAGGGGAGCGTCTCCAGAGTTTCGCAGCGTGAATGAGCCCCGAGTGGGAACAGCGGGATCTTCGACGATACCCAAGTCGAGACACTCGACAGACCCTTGCGGGGCCAGGAATTCGATCGTTGGCTTGGGATCCGAGAACGCCTCGAATTTCGTATGGTTCCACCCTCGGAGCCTCAACGTACAGTACCCGCACAGGCTTCGGGCCGAGCTGAAATTGTAGCTCATGAGGCATCCTGGGTCCTGCGGGTCGTGGGCCTTCGCATCGCCACCATCTGCACATGGATGGTCGAGAAACAGCAGATGACCGATCTCATGAGCCAGCGTCGACTCGATCGAGTCACGGCCGTAGTACTGATGGGGGGCACCGAACAGCATCTGTAGTGCGAGATCGCGGTCTGGCCTGTCCGATCCGTCGCCGGGCGGGGTTGCTCCGCGGGCGCCTGGATTGCCGATATTCGTCAGCCCCTCGAACTGGAACAGCACGATGCCCTGGCCGGTGGAGTGGTGCTTGTTCATGAGGTTGGTGCATGCCTTGGTTACCCCCTGCTTGATCGCGGACTCGAGCTCGACGGCCAGAGTGCTCCGCAGATCCCCTTGTAGAGCCACTGCACTGCTGGTCTGGGCCTGACTGTCTGCCAGGGAGTAGTCGTGGCGGGCCAGGTCGATCTCCTTCATCGCACGATCGATCTGGGACTCATAGTCTCTTCCCATGCACACCCGACCAACGCGGGGCGGTTCCAGGCGGATGAACGCCGGAGACAGGTATTGCGCCGCGTCGGCCAGCGTCAGCTCCGCGATTCGTTCACTCTTGACGTAGTGCGCCAGCAGGTCCACCTGGCGCCAGATCTCCAGGAACCCGGTCTCGGTCGAGATCGATTCCGATTGGGGGAGGCAGGCCTTCAGGCTGCAGCGGCTTCCCGCAATCCGCGACAGCTGCAGGGTGAAACTGACCTGTCCTGTTTCTCGGTTGGTGTGGTGGACCTCGGGGTTGGGATCTGCCGCGGGTGAGGAAGGAGACCGTACATACGGACGCTTGATGCCACCGTAGTCGGGGGGGCAGACGCCGTCGACCGTGTATCGAGCTATGAACGAGGCGGCGGCAACGCTCGATGCAGGGGCAAAGGGGGGGTGCTCCTCGACCACGATCTCGACCGGCACTTTCCCCACGGACCGAACGGGGTCGACCGCGTCGCCGCTGAGGCTCCAGATCTTCGGCCGCACTCTGATCGGGAGACGTGGGCCCTGCCCCCATTGGCTCTCGTACTGCCGGAAGGAGCTCTCGTCGTTGTGGGCCATTTGGACGTGTTTCTGAAAGAAGATGTTGCTGGGAAGCCGGACCTCGACCGTGGTGTTCTCGGTGGGGACCGTGAGCTCTCGTGCGAGGAGGTCTTCGAGGACCCGGAGGTCCTGCTCCCGTATGTCGTCGCGTCGTGGCCCGATGTCGAACTCGATGACGAGTTGTGCGATCTCGATGCGGAAATCCGTGCTGTCCGAGCTGTGCCCGCGTGCATCACTCGCCGTCGTCGTCACCACGAGGCGGTAGGGGGACCGCTCGACGGTGAGCTGTCCGCGGGGCAGCTCACCATTCCAGTGGACCGAGTGCTCGCCCGGGTTGAGATCCCACCCGAGCGACTCGGGAAGGTCGAGCGGCACGTCGTCGGTGCCGGTCACCGTCGCGGTCAGCGATCGTAGCTGCGCGAGTGGATCGTGGATCTGGTAGCTGATTGTCACCGTGTCCGACGACGGGGCAAAGCGCTCCGGGATCGTCAGGTTGCTGATTCCGACGAGATCACAGCGTTGACCCCCCTCACGGGGCATGTTCTCGACGTCGCGCTCCGCCGTGTCGAGGCTTTCGAGCTGCTCCCGAGCCTGGTACGCCAGGCCCAGCGCAAGATGCCGGTCTTGCATCACGACGGGGCCCCCGCGCCCAGCGATGCCGATGCCATTCGCCGCAGCCGGGTGGTCGTCTCCTGGCGGAGTTGCTCCACACGCACGGCGCCGTCGTCCAACCGGGGACAGGTGAGGATCTCGCGGATCCACGGCTGCTGCGGATCGTCTACGAACTCCCGCCCCAGCACGAACATGAGGTGGAGGTATCGGCACAGATCGACGCGCCGGATGATCTCGAAGTCGCGGGCACGGGCGATTCCTTCGCGGATCAGCACGCGGATCTGGTCACCGCTCAGCGCGGCGCACTGGCGCGGAAAGCACCGCCGTAGGTGCGTCACCAGCCAGTCCTCGAAGACCGCTTGGTTCAGCCTCGCGTACTGCTCACATCGAATCTTCAACGCCACGAGCGATGGCCTGCTTTCCACGACACCACGAGGGGCCCCGGGCAGCTGCGGCCCGAGGATCGGGCTCGCCTCGATGAGCCGCACGTCCCTACTCGCTGAGATCGACCGATGAGCATCGTGCCTCGTCCCAGACACGCAACCCGGACACCGAACCCGCCAATCCTTTTGGGCACCACCGAAGCCC
>JAHZJA010001328.1 GCA_022601155.1 Deltaproteobacteria bacterium
GATCACTCCGGGGGCATGCACTGGCACGACGCCGCGCTGCGCCTGCGAGGGCCGATCACCACCGATATCGAGGCCGAGTGGATGCGTCGGTGGCGGCGTACGTATGAGATCGCGGAGTACTGGGGCTGGAACTCGGTGGGCTGGGGCGGCGAGTTGCTGGCCCGAGACTTCTCGTTCTGGAACCCACAGACGGTGCGAACCCGTGCCGTGCAGGCGCCAGAGAACACCACCCGACAACCGCCGCAGGGGGACAACCGCACCGGCTTCATCGCGCTGACGCGCTCGGTGGGTGCCACCCGATACCGCGACATCCGAGACCAGGTCATCACGCGGATCCAAAACGCGCATCGGTCCATCTATTTCGAGAACTACCACTTTGCCGATCCCGAGCTGTTGCAGGCCGTCGTGGCCCAACAGCGAGCCGAGGCTGCGGCCGGCCGCAACCTGCGGGTCGTGATCCTCGTGCCCATGCAGGGGGGCGCCTCCGGCTACATGACCCGACGTGCCTGGCTTCACATGGTGCTGATGTTCCAAACTCCCGCCCCTGCCCTCGCCCCGATGTGGCAGACGGTCTGGTACGATCTGGGCCAAGGAGCGGGCGAGGTGCAGGTCCAGCGCGCGGCTTGTGCCAACCACGCGGTCACCGACACCTACGACGCGGCGACGCCTTGGACTCGGAACAGCCGCTGGATCGACGGCGATCGGTTCACGTATCGCCTCGCGGCAGGCGGCGGCGATGTACCCGTGCCGCTGGACGCCATCACCCGGGTTGCCGGGGACTTTCACTTCTATACAGCCTGGCATCTGGGCACCAACGAGAACATCTACAAGCACTCCAAGATCGCCATCTTCGACGACGACTGGCTCGTATGCGGCACCGCGAACTGGTCGTATCGAAGCATGCAGTACGACGGAGAGATCGCCGCGTTCATCAACTCCGCGCACATCGCTACCACCACGCGCCAGGACTTGTTGGGCCACTTCAACCCGGTGGGGGGGGCTCTGGCGCCCATCACCCCCGCCAACGCCCAAGCCGAGACCGTGGCCAACCTCGACGCGGTGAGCGGCGCCAACCCGGTGCGCCGCGCTGCGTTGGGCAACCTGGTCTTGTTGCCGCTGTGCCACGCCAACGTGCACCCCCAATTGATGCTGCCGCGGGAAAAACCGGCGTTGATGGAAGCACCCAACTTCACCTGGTACTGAGCGTGGCGTCTACATCGGCGTGTCCCGATAGGGCCACGTCACGGCCACGGGCCTCGCGCGCCCGATACACGACAGCACGACGGGTACCGAGCCGCAGGATCGCGACCGTCGTCGTTCCACGGTCGAATTGCCGGACCTCGGCGGCGGCGGGCTCCACCTGCGCGCGAACGGCTTGAACCCCGGCCGCCCGATGGCGTAGTGGTCTGCCTGATGCCTGCCCCCCGCCGTCCAGCCCTTCGCAACGAGTCCTCCGTCGCGCCGCAGTGTCGTCTGCCCAGCGCGTGCCAGGCCGCGACGTTGGCGTTGTTCGACCCCGGTCGGGGACCGAGGGCCGCAACCACGACCCGCCGGGGCGGTCGGATGGCGTCGCGAAGACTTCGCCACAGCCTAGGCCGTGCGTTGGTGCTGGGTGCGATGGTGCTGGCAGCTTGTGAGCCCAAGTCGGAGACGACCACGCCGGAGCCCTCCCCCACGACGAAGGGAGCCTCGGCCGTCCGAGGTCCCGCGCAGCCGTGGGTGTTCGACGATCCATTCCCCTCCGTCGAGGCGTTGGCCCAGTACCTCGACGAGCCCGGGCCCGACATCGGCGAGATACTGACGACATCGTCCCCCGAGACCTGGACCCTGCACGGAGACGGGACCGACCGGATCGACATCCGCCCGTACGATGGCCCCGACCCCGTGGGGCAGGCGGTCGCCACGAAGCTGGCCCAACACCCCCGCGGCCTCAGCTCCACCGCCGGGCTCCAGAGCTTCGCCGAGCAGTTCGGCCGCTTCGCGCTGGCTCACGGCAGCCGCCCGACATCCGATGTCTACGGCTTCATCGCGGCTCGCTGCGGCGTCGCCAGTGACGGTCTGATGGACGCCATGCGGATGGGGCCCGCGTCGGCGCTGCCCAAGTCGGCCCTGGCGGAAGATGCTCTGCCGCAGCACATCGACGACGCACTCGAGATGGTGCCCGATGACACGCGGGTCGGGCTGTGGTTCGGGCGCGAGGGTCGACGGAGCGCACACGTGGTGGTGATGGGCCGACCGGGGCTGGAGCTTCGGGAGCCGGTCATGCTGAGCGGGCGCACCGAGGGCTATGTCGACATTCGCGGGCGCGTGAGCTTCGCCTTCGACCACCTCGAGGGGCTGGCGACCCGCGGGGCCACGGGGGTCGCCCGCTGCCAACCCAGTCCCAACGTCATCGTGCGCCCGCCACAGCTCGCGCTTCGCTGCCCCCTCGACGGTGACTCACCGACCGTCATCACGCTGTTCGCTCGCCTCCCCGGCGACGTCTTGGGCCTCACCCTGCTTCAGACGATCGCGTCGCGCGGAGCGTTGCCGCAGACCTACACGCCGTCGCTGCCCACCGGTGCGGCGCAATCGCTGGCCGAGGCCATCGCGGACGTCCGAGAGTCTGCGGGGCTCCCGGCCGCGAAGGTCTCGGCGCCACAGTCCCAGGTGGTGGCCAAGGCGCTGCCTCATCTCCTCCGGCTCCACACCCAGCGGTCCGAGCAGGGGCGCACACTGGCGCTGGGGCTGCTGGCTGGCCATGCGCTCGACGGCGACCTTCATCGAGCCCACTTGGCGGAGTCGACCGCGAACTCGCAGTGGTCGGCCTCGCGCGAGCTCGCCGCGCTGCTGTGGTCGCCACGAGGCCGCGCACGCCTGCTCGATCCTGCCGTGGACACGCTCGCCATTGCGTCGCAGTCGGACGAGGCCACGGGTGCGCGCTACAGCCTGGTCGCCACCTACCAGTCCCAAGAGGCCGATACGCGTGACGCGACGCTCGCCGCCGTCTTCGACGCGATCGACCGCCAGCGTGCGGTCGCCGGGCTGCCCCCGGTCGTCCGCGCCGGGGGGCCCAACGATCGCACCGTGCTCGACGCCACCGTCGGTCAGCTCGAACGAGGACAGCTCGAGGTCCACGACGCCATGACCCAGCTGCTGGGTCACTTCGTCGAGCAAACCCACCGCGGTTTTCAAGGCACGGTGCTGGACGACTACGACTTCGATGGCTGGCAGCCTCATGTGGAGGGAGCGCTGGTGACCGAGCCCAAGGTGGCAGCGACTGCAGCCGTCGCCTCCATGCGCCCACCGGGCGCGGCATGGAGTCGACGGGTGGTGCTCATCGTCTACACGATCATGTGAGCCCGACCGCCTTCGCAGCACTTGCCCGACAGGTCAGCTCGATGTCGGCGCCCAGGGCGAGCCAGGGTGGCCGCGCACCGACCGACCGTTGGCCAGCCGGGAACGGCCGCACCCACAACGATCGGATCGGGTGCTCGCGACCACAGCTGAGGTCACCGCCACGGTCTCGTTTCACGGCATGCACACCCGCGCGCAGATCGCTGGCCACCCAACGGCGGATGGTAGGATCCGAGGAGAACTCGATGCTGAGACGGCGCATCCCACGTTGGTCGGCCGTGGCTTCGGTCGGGCTGGCAAGTGCCTGCTCACCGCTGTTGCCACAGGTCGAGGGCACCGTGGACACCGGCTCCACGACGGGGGGCCCGTCGAGCTCCACCACGGGGGCATCGACACCGCCTGAGCCGACGACCGGCGTGGCCGACAGCGGCGGCACCACCGACGATGGACACGCATCCTCCTCGTCGTCGTCCCCGCCTTCGTCCTCGGGTTCCTCGTCCTCGACCGGGTCGGACACCGAAGCCGAGATCAGCTGCGACAACCAGATCCTCGATGGAAACGAGACCGACATCGACTGCGGCGGGAACACCTGCGACCGCTGCGATGAGGGCTCGGCGTGCACTCAGGACATCGACTGCCAGTCGGCGCTGTGCAACGGGTCAGATTCGCTGTGCGCCGGGCCCCCCACCTTGCTGTGGCTCGATGGTGGTGATCCATCCCAGATGTTCACCGACAACGCGTGCACCATCGCGGTCGCGGCCGACGATGATCCCGTGCGCTGCTGGCGGAGCCGGGGGCAGCTGGCGGCCGAGTTCGTGTCCAGCCGTGGGGAAGGACGCTACGAGATCGACGGCGGGGTTCAGCTCGACGACGACCTGCTGGTCGCCAGCGGCGTGTTTGGAGCCAACGTGGCCGAGGTCGCCGTGTTCGTGGTCGCGACCGAGGTCGCGGGCACCAACTCTTTCGACTTCAACCTCAACCATCCCAACACCAACAACATCGGCCGCTACAGCTGCCACCTTCCGTGGAACACCAGCCGTCGCATCGTCTGGGACGCGGGCAACACCGAAGCGGCGCGGGTACGAACGACGCCCGACCTCGTCGACGTTGGGCAGACGCACATCTTCGGCTTCGTCAACTCGGCGGCCCAGGGAACCCGCGAGATCTGGCTCGACGGCAGCTCCGCCGCCAGCGGGCCCGGACACAGCGACGCGCCCGCCAGCAACGTCTCGCTCGGGGACCGTGCCAACCTCCACGTGTTCGACTTTCGCGTCGTCCAACCCGCGCCCAACGACGCCCAGCGCGAGATCATCGAGGGTGACCTCGCATGTCGCTGGGACCTGCGCAGCCTGCTCGACCCTGCGCATCCCTACTACGCCGCCGATGACACCGACGACACCGGATGCCCCTGAGACACAGCCCCCGAGCGGTAGCGGCAGCACGGCCCGAGCGTCGGCGAGGACGAGCACCTCGGTCGAGTTCATCGGCCACCCGGTGTGCACGGCCGATCTCGTTGTCGCCGTCCCCTTCTTCTCCACCGCGATCGGACCCAACGACTTCGGTCATCCCACGCCCAAAGGGCGTACGGAAATGGACGAGGCCCTCGGTCGGGACAACCGCGGACCGGCTCGTGCACGGCTGAGCACGCAAGCAGCAGGTCACGATTGATCCCATCCCAGGGGTGGCCGCGTCTGTCCGCCGTTGCCGTGACCCGGTCACGTCACGAGCCGAGGTAGTCCACCATCACCTGTCCCAGGCCATCACCGCTGTCGGCCTGGATCAGCAGTCCTTGCTCCGCGGAGACCTGGACCACACAAGGCCCGGCGCAGCCGTCCAGCGCCATCGTGCCTTCGAGATCGCTGACTTCCACGAACGTGCCCACGGCGGCGGACACCGCCACCGTACCGCCCAGCGGCTCGACGCCGATCGCCGTAGAGGTGTTGGGATCGGTCTCGATCTCGATCTGGTTGAGGGGCACCAACGCAGAAGGAACGGCCGCGGTGGCCTCCAGCGAGCCGGTGACCACCATTCGCCCTTCGACGAGATCGCAGCTCACACCGATCTTGGAGTCGATCCTGTCGCAGGTCGACGAACAGTCCTCTCCTGGCGGAAAAGTGACGGCTGCGCAATCGACCGTCCACGACTTACCGAACCACCTCTTGATCTTCATCGACTGCGCGATGGCTGGAGCGGCGACGGCGAGACTGAGGATGGTGATGGCGAGAGGCAGCGCTCGCTTGAGTTCGACTCGATGCATATCCGGTTCCTCCGATGAGGACATAGTTCGTAGATCGCTACTTTTGATCCCTGGTGCGCGGTCACCCTCGCGCCGTCATACTCAGGATCCTTGGTGTTCGAGCAGGAGCTGACCTGGGGCCTCGCCGCTGCCGGCCTGGATGAGCAGGCCTTGCTCGGTAGAGACCTCGACCACGCACGGGCCCATGCAGCCTCCAAGGGCTGCCGTGCCGAGAAAGTCGCTCACTTCGACGAAGGTGCCCGCCCCTGCCGACACGGCGACCATACCGGGCAGTGGCTCGACGCCGACCGACGTCGACGTGTTGGAACCGGTTTCGACCTCGATCGCGTTGTGCAGGACCAGCTGCGGGGTGAGCGCGGCCGTGTGTCCGGTGTGCGTCGTGATCACCATCCGCCCCTCCACGATCTCGCAGTCGGTGCCGATCTTGTTGAGCGACTCACACGTCGACTCGCACGTCTCCCCCTCGGGAAACGTGATCCCGGCGCAGTCCACCGTCCAGGTGAGATCGTCGATCGTGACCTTCATCGACTTGGCAAGGGCCGGCGCCGCAACGGCGAGGCCGACGAGGGTGACAGCAAGAGCGAGCGCGCGCGCACGATGGGGTTTGGGGTGGTACATCGGAGTCCTCGGCATGCGCACGCTCGGGCTCGCCCGCATGTGGACGATCCGGAGCGCGCTGACGAGAACATGGTCCGCATGCCGGCCAAATTGATTCCTCGCCGCGAGATCCGCTGACAGCGGCCAGGCCAGGGCCCGCGCCGACCAGGCGCGAAATCTTCCACCGCCACTCGGTCCAGGTGCCGCGTCGACCCACCCGCGCCCGAGCAACAGCGCAGAGCACATTGCGGTGATCCAGATCGGTACGGGCGGTCTCTACCTCCGCAGGAGCCCTGCCGATGCCCCACTGTCCGACCACGATCCACGATGTCTCGGGGCGCAAGGTGCTCGTATTCGACGGGCTGTTCGACGAGCGACGGATCGCCAATTTCTGCCACGTGCTGATGCAGCTGCCCTATGAGCGGCGGGAGTCGTTCGATGGCGAGCTCAACGCGATCCTCGACAACGAGGCCTTCATGGCCGCTCCATTCTTGTACCCGGTGCTGTGCGAGCTGCTGGCCGAGCATCGATCCGGGCTGGAGATCCCCGAGCGTACCGAGCTGTCCCATGTCTACGCGGCCGCGACCGGGCGCGGCGAGCAGCCTCAGATCCACATGGATCTCGAATCCCCAGACGCGCTCACGTTCCTGTACTACGGCAATGCTTGCTGGCGGCGAGACTGGCAGGGCGAGACCGTGTTCTACGACGCGGAGGGCCAAGCCGCGGTCGTGGTGTCACCGCGCCCGGGGCGACTGGTGATGTTCCACTCGAACATCGCCCATCGAGGGGGTGCTCCTCACCGTGACGCGCCGACCTTCCGCTACGCGGTCTCGGCGTTCTACTACCCGCAGCAGTAACGGCTACGGCGGCGGGTGAGACCGGTCCCTTCGGCTCGCCCGCGATCGATCCGCGCCGTCACTTCCGCATGCGGGCCACGGCACAGGGCCACCCCACGTCTTCGTCACCGAGCATTCGATGAACCGCGACGATCTCCAGCCCGGCCGCGACCAGCTCCGCCTCGAACGGCGCGTGACGAACGCTGGGAATTCCACCGCAAACGACGATCCCACCCGGCTGCAGCAGTTGCGACAGCCGAGGCAGATACTCGGGCCAGACCGAGCCGTACAGGTTGGCCAAGATCACATCGAAGCGCTCGTCGGTGGGAATCTCTGCGGTGACCCGCACCGGGACCTCGTTGATCTGCGCGTTGCGTGACGCCTCGGCACGAGCCTGCGGGCAGATATCCATGGCGGTGATCCGGCTGGCCCCTCGTCGCGCACACGCGATCGCGAGAATGCCCGTGCCGCACCCGATGTCGAGCACCGACGGATCGTCCGCCCATGTGGCCTCGGGCAGGCCACCTATCGTCTGCAGGACCATCTGCGTGACCTCGTTGCCGCCGCTGCCGTACGACAACGAGGGGGTAATCGCGATCGCGTGCTCGTGTGGTGATGGCGGCTGGGGAAGGCCATCGATGCGCCACGCAGGCCCCACGTGCAAGCTGGCCGCGAGGTGAGCCCAGCGCTCGTAGCGAGCTTGGGCGGTGGAAGGCAGCGCGAAGTGTGACCCACCCGCGGCGACCGAAGACTCTCCCTTGACCAGGGTGACCAGCTGCATCTCGTCCACCCACGGAATTGGCGACGTGACGACCTCCAGCCCAACACTGCGCGCCGTCTGGTGAATAGTGCTCAAGTGGGCTGGCAGCGCCCCCACCACGACCAGCCGTGCACCGGCCGGCAACGCCTGGCCCAGCGCCGCCAGGCAGCCCGGCTCGGGGTAGCGATAGAAATTGTAGACCGCGGCTTCGCAGTCGGAGGCTCGGCCCAAGTCGGACGTGGTGTGACACTGCCGATAGTGCCGCGACAGCCACGGATGGGCTGAAGCCCCTCCGGTGTTCTCGGTGGACAGCACCCACGCCTCGCGGGCCCCGTAGCGACTGGCCACCACCGCCAACATCCCCGAGGTCCCCGATGCATCGAAGAATCCACGCCCGGTCACAGGCCCCACCAGCTCGTCCAGCTGGGCGCACCGAAGCGCGAGCACGATGAACTCGGCGTCTGGTCCCCAGGAATCGGCCGTAGGCCACACCGTGGCGACCTGTGCCGAGGGCCCGTAGCCCTGCGGAGGGTTGATGCACACCGCTTGCTCGCCGCCGTGGATCGAGAACACGTGCCGACGCTCCGCAAGCTGCTGGAGGGAGGGTCCAGGGGGTGTCGCGACGGCTGGGCTGGGCATCTCGCTTCCGATAGAGCGTCATCGAGCCGCCCGGATCATATCTTTGTAATCGCGGTGATCCGAAGCGAGGCGTGTGGCTCTACCCAGCCGAGTGTGGCTCGCCAGGCCGATCCATCGGGTCGAAGGTCGAGCGGCACCCGTGACCCCAAACTCTGGAGAATTCGATCATGAGCAACGACACCGATCTTCGTGAACTGACCATCGCCGACCTCGTTTCCGTTCGCTGTGGCGGCGGCGCCAGCGTCGACGACGACCTGGGCAGCAAGGGCAAGGCCAAGGCCAAGGTCCGTGGCGACGAAGGCGAGGAGTACGAGAACAGCGGCGGCACCATCAAGGGCGACGGCGTCCTGCCGAACATCCCCGGCACCCTGCCCTCGTTCCCGTAGTCCTGCGGCCCTCGGGTCGTGTCCGCGTCACTGCGGGCGCGACCCGCCTTCATCGCTCCTTCCCTCACGCTCCGTCCACGCCCATGAGTGCCCACGCCATCTCGCTCGCGCCCCGTCGTGCCGCTCCGCAGGACATCCCCCTGGTACGCCAGCTGCTGGACGACCCCGGCATCGAGATCGTGGAACGGGCGGTCGATCAGACCTGGCGCTACGCCAGCGCGATCCCCAACCCGGTCAGCGGATGGCATCTGTATCGGCCCGAGATCTATACGGCTTCGAGCTCGGCTCTCGCCGGCTGGCTCGCTGACCCCGACGGCGACCTCCGAACGCACAACGAAGGCGACCGGCTGATGCATGAGCTGTTGTTCGCAACCCACGACTACCTGCATGCGTGGGCGATCCGTGAGGTGATCGAGCTGGCGCCGCACCTGGGGGTGGGCACCGAGGCCATCACCCCCGACAACGTGGAGCAGTTTGCCTACGTCCAGCTGCTGACCGAGGCCGCCGCCACCGTGGGTCTGGACTACTGGTACTTGTCCTGTGTCGACCTCGATCAGATGCTGGATATCGGCTCCACGATCCGTGGACTGACCATCTCGTACCACGAGCGATACGCGGCCGAGTACCGCCGGTTCAACCCTGGTTTCGAGGCCCAGGCCCCGGAGTTCTTCACCAAGATTGCCGAGTTCTATTGCACGGGGCGCTTTGCTGGATTCGACGTCCAGGCGCTCAAGCGCAGCCCCCGGATGCTGTCGTGGCTCAAGCACGAGCTGTCGTATGGGCAGGTGCAGCGCCGCTACACCCGACAGTGGCTGCAACACCTGTCGGGCCGGCCCCTGTTTCGCGACGACGCCGCGCTCGTCGCTCCGGTTGCGGTGGAGGCCGACTGGCAGCGCACGCTGACCGCCGAGCTCGGGCAACGGCTGTGGGACAAGGTCAAGAACGACGCGCCGTCGTGCAGACGGGCCCGCGCGCGGCTCGGGACGCAGGACCTCGCCTGGCGCGCCCCCGACGACTGCCCCTTGGACTTTCGCTTCACCAACTTCAATGCGCTCGGCCAAGACCCATGGGCCGAGATCGAGCGGCGTGGGATCGTCAACGACTCGTTCAAGTACCTCACGTTTCAGGTCGCCAGCGCCCATCGCCATGCGGCGGCTCCCCCTGCCCTGGTCCGTTCGCTGTCGCGGATTCGCGACGCGGGCAGCGTGGACCTGCTGCATCACGCCTTCAGCCAGGTCGAGCGCCTCGAGCCCAGCGGCACCGAGCCCCTCGATCTGTTCATCCTCAGCTAGCGGCCCTCGACATGAACGCACGTACCTTCGCCCATGAGTCCTGCCCCTGGTCGGTGCCCGTGCCCGTTCGCCGCGGGGGCTTCACCGCCCTGCGCCCCGAACATCAACCGCTCGATGTCACCGTGGACCTCGCCCGGATCCACGCGTTCGACGTGCCACGCGAGACCGATGCGCCCGAGACCCTCCTGTACGCCGACCTCCAGCTCAATGGAGAGCTCAACGTGCGCCGTCGCCTGGGCTCGGGACGTGCGGGGTTCTTCCGCGGCAAGTATCTCAAGGGTGTGGGGCGTACGCCCCTGGCCGCCAATTGGTGCGAGCCGCGGGACACCTACCACGCCACCGGGCACATGTTCCCCAGCTCGGCCATCCGGGAGCTGATCGCGACCGCGTACATGCGAGCCCGTGGCGCCGAAGACCTCATCGTGGGCTGCGAGGGTGTCCTGCTCAAGCGCATGGACCCACAGCTGGCCCGCGGCATCGCACGGTTCGAGGCCTCATGCGACGGGCCGTTCCCCGCC
>JAHZJA010001329.1 GCA_022601155.1 Deltaproteobacteria bacterium
ACACCGTCGTCGCGACGGATGTCTCGAGCGAGGCTCTCACCAAAGCGCGCCGTCTCGCCGACGAACACGGCGCTCGCGTCGATTTTCGTCTGGTGGACGTCCACGACTGGGCGTGGCCGAGCGCGGAGTACGATGCCGTCGTCGGGGTCTTCATTCAGTTCTCGCCGCCATCACAGCGTGCACTCGTGTTCGATGCCATCAAACGCGCGGTGCGACCGGGAGGCCTCGTGCTGTTGCACGGGTACACCCCCGAGCAAGTCGAGCTCGGCACCGGAGGCCCCAGCGAGCCCGACTTCATGTACACCCCCCAGCTCCTCGAACGGGCCTTCGTAGGCTGGTCGTGTGTGAAGCTGAGGACGTACGAAAAGGAACTCCAAGAGGGCAATCGCCACGTCGGTCGCTCGGCCTTGATCGACTTCGTCGCACGGCGCCCCGCGGAGTAGGCCAGTCCCTCCGATCGATTGGGAGCGGCGCTTCAGCGGCGGGGCCATCGAAATGTGCGCCGCCGTCGGGAGGAGCCCCACCTGTCACTGGTCACGAGGCGGGGGCGAAGCGGGGCGGCAGGCGAGGGGCTTTTCGGTATCGGGGGCCCAGCACGAACCGCTGATGCTCTCGCCCTCCCGGCCCGCGAACGAGCAGTCATCATCGGTCTGCTTGTCGGTGCAGGCGTCGATCGCCTCGCGAGGGGGTGGGGGTGGTCGATGGCCGTTCGACTCTCCGCCTTGGCCTCCACCGGGCGGCGGGTTCAGGGCGAAGGCGAGGACGACGGGCCAGAGCAACGAGACTGCGACGTTCATGGTGCGGGAGGTCTTTGCCAGACCCGAGCCGAACGTGGAAACACACCAAATCGCGAGGACTTGCGCCGTGGGCCCCGGTTTGGGGGCGTCCAGGGTCGGCAGGTCTCGCCACACCACAGTGCGGACTCGGCAGTCCTGGCCGATGGCGGTCAGTCGGCGGCGGGGGCCAGGGCAACCTCGACGTCGAGACCCTCACGATGCCCGTGCAGCCGGAGGGCATAACCCTGGGTCGCGACGCACTCGACCAGGCGCCGCACGCCGGCCTTGGGCAGCCGTGCCTTGCCGACCACCCGAGTCTCGCGCAACCGGCCCTCGGAAAATCGCAGCGCGAGCTGAACCCGCGTGGGGGCCGACTTGGCCTCGAGCTCGGGCAGGCATGCGGCCAGCTCGCGGGCGAAGCTCTCGAGACGGGCCTGATCGCCCGCCTCCAGGGGGTACGCCTGGTCGAGGGTCACCTGTGGGGAGTCCCACGCCAGCGCAGCCCGGCGGGCCAGCTGTCGGTCACCCGCCGTCTTGCTCGGTGGCGGACGCTCGCCGTCGGCCGACCATCCGACGGCCTCGAACGGGCGATCGGGACCTCCCCCCAGTGCCACCCACAGCGCGTTGAGCTGCTGCAGCTGTACATCGGGGCCCAGGGTCACCAACACGCCACGCTCGCGGGGATAGGCCCGTGCCAAGGTCTGGACGAGCGTCGCCTGCTGACGCGCGTCGGAGGGCTGCTGGTCGAGCCAACGCCCGTCGACGGCAAAGCTCGCCCCCCGGCCGTCCAGGTGCGCACGAACTCGCGATTGCTGCCACGCCAGATCGCCCGCGCGTTCCCCCGACGCACGCGTCAGATGCAGCGGCAACGCCATCACCACCTCGCCGGCATCGCGATCGATGCGAGGCTCGCGTACGGCCAGCTCGACGCGGCCGATCTGCGCGCCATGGATGGCCTGCAGCACCGCGTGCAGCTGCGGGGCGGGAAGCATGGGCTCGGCGACCAACAGCACGGTGCCACGCCCATCGGCCGCCAGCCCGTTGACCAGCGCGTCCGACAGCGGCTCGGGGTCGTCGGCGATGGCCACGGCGCGGGCATGAGGACGCCCGGCGTCGATGAACAGCTGGTCGGCGTCGATCCGCAGCACGGGCGCGAGGCTGTCGACCCGCCCCGTTCCGGCCGGGAACGACTGCAGCGGCCAGTCGGGCTGGCGCGGTGCCGGCAAGACCGTGCGCAGGGTGTCGTGCAAGCCATCGTCGTCGTCATCGCGGCGCTCGAGCACGGCCGCCCATCGCGGTGCCGCGGCCAGCTGCTGACGCTGGACATCGACCATGCCCCACAAGGTCTCGGCGCTGGGCCAGGCCGGTCGGGCGTGCGGAGCGATGTCGGCCAGCAGCATCTCCACGGAGTCGTGCTGGGCGTACAGGGCCTGCACGGCCACTTCCATCCGCTGACCGGCCGGGGCCGCGACCGCGCCCGCCAACGTCCCCCGCACGTGGTCGTAGATCCGCCAGCGAGCATTGTCGACCAACCGCGGGTGCCCCTCGTCGACGAGCGTGCGGTAGACCAGCGTCCGGATCGAGAGATCTTCGGCCGAGCCCGGGGCCTGAAGGTCGGTCGACAGCATCGTGATGACGTCGCTGGCGAAGCGGGCGATCGACTCCTCGCCCGCAGCAAAGGCTGCCTCCTCGAGAGCGAGGGCGTCTTGGAGCATTCGCTCGGTCGCGTCCCGAGTGGCGCGCTCCCCCTGGTCGACCGCGTTGCCACCCAGGCCACTCCACAGGGTCTCTCGGGCATCTTCGTCCCGGCCAAACCGCGCCGCATCGAACAGATCGAGCAGGCGATCGAGCCGCACCCGTCGTGCGTGTAGATCACCCTGGGCCAGCGTCTGCAGCGTGTTGACCTCGGATGGCGGGGCACCCAGCAGCGGATCGTCGATCCAGCGGGCGGCCGTCGCGGCGGGGGCGGTACTCGGAGCGGCGGGATGAGCGCAAGCGCCCCACAGCACCAACAGGGACAACCACGGGGGCCGGGACCGCATCACGGGAGTGGACAGCGAGCGGCGGTGGAGGTTCCGGCGGCGCGGGTCGAACCGCAAGGCCAGTCGTCGGGAGCGGTGCAGTGTGGTCATTTCGCCCGGGGTCGTCGTTCGATCGCATAGCATACGGCTCGCCCATGCCGCGTGCGCTCGCAGCTGCTGTCTCGCCCCGGCGCCGTGCCGCCCGGCGCGGCGGTACCACGATGGCGGGCTGCGCCGTGGCTGCCCTGGTGGGGTTGGGCGCGGCCTCCCTTTCGACCGAAGCGTCGGCCACCGAGATT
Organism: Deltaproteobacteria bacterium; assembly: GCA_022601155.1. GTDB lineage: Bacteria > Myxococcota_A > Polyangia > Nannocystales > Nannocystaceae > Paraliomyxa. The sequence continues at coordinate 3,097 of JAHZJA010001329.1, forward strand.
CGTACGGTGGCGCGAACGATCGGCGAGGGCTACATGGTGCGATTGCCGGGCCCCCAGGGAGCGCTGATCAGCCGCCGTCGCCTGGTGCAGTACGTCAACCTCGGGGTGTTCGAGCTGCTGCCACCCAAGGAGGCCGACCAGCTGCGCCGCGATCACGACGACGGCCAGCTGCGGGTGATCACCTCCATGCGGCTGCGCCACGACTTCGGGACCTATGTCGGGCGCGCCACGGGAACCGCCGACGCCTTGCTGCAGAGCGTGGACGGCCGCCAGATCGACCTGCTGTATGGATACCTCGAGGGCGACAACCTGGGCGGCTGGATCGACTTTAGGCTCGGTCGTCAGTTCGAGATGTCGGGGCTGGACTTCTACGCGTTCGACGGAGGGTGGCTGCGGGTCCGAACGCCCGCCCACATCGCGGTAGAAGCGTTTGGTGGGCTGTCGGTCGATGGCACCGCGGTGTTCGGGTTTCCCACGTTCGAGCTGGACGGCACCGCCAACACCGACGCCGACAGGGTCTCGTCGCCCACGATCGGGGCAGCGGTGTCACTGGCCGACGTGAAGTTCATGGACGCCCGGATCGCCTACCGCCGCACCTGGACGCCATCGTCGTTCGGCAACGATCTGGTCGACAGCGACGGAAGCCTGGGCCTGGCCCCCGGAGTCGACCAGGAGCTGTGGAGCGGCACGGTGGCGCTGCGCCTGGCCGACGGCAAGCTGTCGCCGTACGCGGCCACGCGCTACAACCTCGGCACCAGTCGGCTCGATGACGTCTCGGCGGGTGTTCGCTGGGCCCTGACCGAGCTGCACACCGTGCGCGCCCAGTACCTGCGCACCATTCCAGCGTTCGACCTCGACTCGATCTTCAACGTCTTCTCTGTGACCCCGTTCGAGGACGTCCGCATGGTCTACGAGGTGCGACCGGGCCCGCGATGGCGCCTCAACGCCCGCTTTCAGGGGAGATTTTTCCACGAGCAGACGACCGGTCCCTTGGGCACCGAGCCCGACAACGCGGTCAACTTCGGCGGGGGCGGGGGCGCGGGGGCCACCTATCAGCGCCGTCGCATCGGGGTACGGGCCGATGCCTTCGGCCTGGGCGGAGAGGGGGGCGTGCGCGCCGGGGCCACCCTCGATACGCGGACCCACGTCTGGTACGACCGTCTGGCCCTCGATGGGCGCGCGTACGTGCTGTACTACCGCGACGAACTCAACGCCGCCCGCCGCGGCTACAGTGTGGCCCTGCAAGCGGGGGCCAACATCCGACTGGGGCACGGTGTGTACCTGGGCGTCGTGACCGAGGAGATGTTCACCCCGTTCTTGCGCGGCGCGTTCCGTGCGTTCGGGATCCTGAGCATGGACTGGGCTCTGCGAGGAGGACCGCGATGACCATGGGCGCACTCCAAGTCGCTGTGCGGGGCCTGTTGGTGCTGCTGTTCTTGGCCGGGGTCACGTGGGATGCCTTTGGAGCGCCGCGCAAGGTGGGCCCCAGCCGCGGCGCCGTGCTGGGCGACGGCACCAAGGATCGCGCTCGGGCCGACGTCCCGGCGACGACGGCGACGGTCCACGGCCCGATTCGTCGCGGGTCACCGGTGTATCCCGAGCAGTCGATCCCGCTTCGCTTCAACCATGGCCAGCACCTCGGGCTCGGCCTGGACTGCAGCAAGTGCCACACCGATGTGGCCGACAGCACCCGCGCCCGCGACCTGAACTTCCCCCGCGGGGCCACCTGCGACGAGTGCCATGGGGCCCAGCATCCGCGGCCCGCGGGTGAGCCGGCCCGGTGCCAGCTGTGCCACACCGACGTGGACGACCAGTCCCGGCTGAAGGCCAGCGTCCGAGCGCCGCGGCCCCAGCTGGTGTTCAACCATCGCCTGCACATCAAGGCGGGCAGCGCATGCGAGGACTGCCACGGCGACATGAGCCAGGTGCGACTGGCCACCACGCTCCAGCTCCCTCGGGAGGCCGACTGCCTGTCGTGCCACGACGGCTTCCAGGCCACCGATCGCTGCGGCGCCTGCCATCCCACCGAGTCTTCGGGGCGGCTGGCCACGCGCGCCCAGGACGATCGCGTGATGCCCTCGCTCATCCCCACCGCGCGCAGCGGATGGGGAGCCGACCACGACCTGGCGTTCGTCGAGGACCACGCCGGGATCGCCAAGGCCAACCCGCAGCTGTGCGCGACGTGCCACTCGGAGACCTTCTGCACCGATTGTCATGCGGGCGCGCTGCGACCGTTGCGTCTGCACTCGGGCGACTACCTCACCGCGCACGCCCTGGATGCACGGGCCCGTACGCAGGATTGCCAGTCGTGCCATCGCACACAGACCTTCTGTCAGGGCTGTCACGAACGCCTTGGGTTCGGCAATCGCACCGACGGTGACTTTGCCGTGGGTGGCGGCCTGACGTTCCACCCCGACGGCTGGTCGGGGCCCCCTGGCATGGCCCAGACCCATGCCCACGCCGCGCAGCGCAACATTGCCGCGTGCGCCAGTTGTCACACCGAGGACAGCTGCCTGGCCTGCCACGCCACCACCAACGTCGCGACGCCAGGCCTCGGCGTCAGCCCGCACGGCCCGGGCTTCGGCCGCTCCGCTCGATGTCAGGCACTGTCACAACGAAGCCGCCGCGCGTGCCTCAAGTGTCACGCTCCGGTCGATCCGCATCTGGAGTGCATCTAGTCCAGTCCGTGTCGCGAACACGGGCCAAAGACCAAGCGGTGCTGGCCGAGTGACGGTGCCCTCGTCGTCCAGCGCTCCGGGCGGGGCCACGGCCCGGTGCGGCTTTATGGTCACTGCTGGATGCTGACAGCGTTGGGTGCCAGTCAACGCTGTTGCCGAGGGCTGCCGTTTGCAGGCGACCTCCGGGGCAAAATAGGACACTGTGCCCCCTCGTCTGGGTAGTGCCAATGGCACTGTCACTCGTGGTAAGTCCACCTCGATGGCAAAGCTCGAAGAAATCGAGGGTATTGGTGCCGTGTACGCGGGCAAGCTCCGCGAGGCCAGCATCACCACGCAGGAAGCGCTGCTCGCCGCAGGCGGTGATCCCAAGGGACGCAAGGGGCTCGAGGAGTCGACCGGGATCAGCGGCAAGCTGCTGCTGGGATGGATCAACCGGGCGGATCTGGCTCGCATCAAGGGGGTAGGGGAGGAGTACGCCGACCTGCTGGAGCACGCCGGAGTCGACAGCGTGCCCGAGCTGGCGCAGCGCAACGCCGCGAACCTCCACGCCAAGCTGGCCGAGGTCGAGGCCGCCAAGAACCTCGTGCGACGGCTGCCGTCGGCGGACGACGTGGTCGGATGGATCGCCCAGGCGAAGGACCTGCCGCGCGCCGTCTTCCATTGACCGGGCTCGCGGCAGATTCATGACCCGATTCCACCGTGCTAGCGTGGAGGCTCGGTGTCACGAATCGCTCGACACACTGCCGTACTCGCCCTGAGCTGCGGCCTCGGGTGCCAGACGCAGCGCAGCAAGCTCGAGCGACTGGTGCCCGACGACGCGCTGGGCATGGTGAGCTTCGATCTCGAAGCACTCACCAGCACCGTCCCCGGCTTCGCCTACGGGCTCGTCGATTTCCTCGACAATCCCAAGGTCCTGGGCGCGCTCACCGAAGCGCGACAGCGGTGCGGCGTGGACTATCGGACGTGGAGCATGGCGGTGGTGGGGGTCCGTGCTGCGCCCACGTCGATGGTGTTCGCCCTCCGCGGGCCCAAGCTGGGCCGTCGCGCCACTCTGGAGTGCTTGGCCCAGGCGGGTGGGGCCGCGTTTGGGCTGCCCGCTGCGTTCTTCGAGCTGACCGACGACGACGGGCTGCCGCTGCTGAAGCTCGCCGACGGGCAGATGCTCGCCTGGGGCGCCGAGACCAACACCCTGGTGATCACGGGCGCCGCGTGGAAGGACTCGATCCGCGAGCGCATCGGCGGCAAGGGGAGGCCGGCGGTGGAAGGTCGTCTGCGCGAAGCGGTGGCCGCCGTGCACCCCGAGGCCGCCGCGTGGGTGGCGTTCGATTTTTCGTCGCAGCCGGGGCCCGTGGAAGGGACTCCATTCGAGGGGGCAACACGAGCGTCGGGCACCGCCCGATTCCACGGCGAGATGACCTTCGAAGGCCAGGCCGAGTTCAGCAGCGCAGCCTCGGCCCTCGCGGCAACGACGGCCCTTCGCGACGACCTGGCCGCAACGATGGGTGATGCACGGAAGCTCCCTGCGGAGGTGCGTGAGGCCGTTACGTTTGCGACCGCGGGCACCACGGTCACCGTGGCGGTACGCCTTCCGCTGTCGACGTTTCTCGACTGAGCGTGGTGGTCAGCATCTGGCGGAGCGGAGCGTCGACCGAGCGACAGCGCTCGACGGTCGACAGCGTCGAGCGACCTCCGACCGCCGGCGACGACAGCTACGCTCTCGTTGACGAGCGCCCGCTCGACTGGGCAAGCGACGACTACGCCAGCGGGGCGTAGACGGTGAACAGCTCGACCTCGGTGATCGCCAGCAACCGATAGTTGTGGTCAGGGCTCACCGTGACGGGAGACGCGGGCATGATCTCCACGCGATCGACCTCGCCGGCGTGGGTCACTTCGAGCACTCCGCGACCGCCGGTCAGCATCACGACCATGTCGCGGCGGCCCTGGGTGGAGACGACGACGTTCTCCCCCTCTTTGACCCGCAGCACGGTGCACGTGTAGCTGTCGCCCTTGGCCCAGACGAATGCGCCTCCGAAGGTCTTGGGCGTAAATGGTGGCCCGAAGTCCGAATCGAGGTCGTCGGTTTCGCTGGTGTCGGGCTCTTCGGCCATCGGCAGAAGCCTACCCCGACTCGTGCCCCTGCGCGACGGCCAACGGTGGCCTGGCCCGCAACCGACCTCCGGGCCCCAGAGCGACCTGCCTCATCCGGGCTTTTGCGGTTTGGCGGCCTTGGGCTTGACCGGGGTGGGCTTGGCGGCCTTGGGTTTGACTGGGGTGGGCTTGGCGGCCTTGGGTTTGACCGGGGTGGGTTTGGCGGCCTTGGGCTTGGCTGCGGCCGGCTTGGCCTCCTTGCCCTTGCTGGACTTGTCCTTGCTCGCCTTGCTCTTGGCGCCCTTGCTCTTGCCGGACTTGCTCTTGCCGGACTTGCCCTTGGCGCCCTTGCCCTTGGCGTCGTCCTTCTCCGGCTCGACCTTCTTGCCGCCAGACTCTTCTTCGGCCTTCTTGGGCGCCTCTTCGACGTATTCCTCGCTCTTGGGGGCGGCGTCGGCCTTGTCCTTGGTCCGAATCTGCTCGGCCTTGCGTGCCCGCCGTGCGGCGTCGTGGTCCCATTGGTCGACCTTGCCGTCCCCGCTCACGTCGTAGCCGATGCGGTCGATCCGGCCGCCGAGGTAGTAGGCGAACATATCGGGCCGCCCATCGCCGTCGCGGTCGGTCTCGATACGCATCAGCCGACCCTTGTCGTAGCGGCGCCACGCGTCGACGAAACCATCGCGGTTGAGGTCGAGCTCGTCGAGGACCAGCCGGCCTTCTTCGTAGTAGCTGCCTAGATCGATGCGGCCGTCGTAGTCCTGGTCGAACTGCTCCCGGACGAGGGTCCCGCCCTCGTCGTAGTGGAAGTAGGCGTCCAGCCGCCCATCGAAGTTGAGATCGGCCTGCTTGCAGCGCAGCGAGGCAGACTCCGTGGTGCCGTACAAGGAGACCAGATCGGCCCGGCCATCGTGGTTGGTGTCCAGCTGCTCGGGCCGAGATCCCCGGGTCTCACAGCGTGTGCCGTCCACCCGCATGTCGCGGAGATTGGGGTTGCGAGCTTGCGCGCCCAACGCAGATTCGTCCTCGGGCGGATCGGACTCGTCCTTGTCGGGCTTGTTGGCGCACGCAGCGACCAAGGTGAAGGCACTCAGGGCCACGGCGAGGCCCTGGCGTCGAGGACGAGGACCATGACCGGGCGCACGGGTTCGCACGGAAGTAACTCTAGAAGCGTCGAGGGGCGTGGGCAAGCCGCGATGCGGTACGGGGGCCTGGTGCCCGGTCTCTGCCGGGTCTGGCGGTCGGCGGTCGATTCGCGCAACGGGGGTCCAGGCTATGGTATCTCCGCCGGCCCGGACCCGGCATTCATGAACGCGACCGCACCCACCGGCAAGCCCGATATCCTCGTGGCACCGCCGCAGGCTCGCATCCGCAGCTTCTGCATCATCGCGCACATCGACCACGGCAAGAGCACCCTGGCCGATCGCCTGATGGAGCACACGGGGCTGCTCGGCGAGCGCGACAAACAAGACCAGTACCTCGATCGGATGGACCTCGAGCGCGAGCGCGGGATCACGATCAAGGCCCAGACCGTTCGGATGAGCCATCGCGCCGCCGATGGCACGCTGTACGAGCTCAACCTCATCGATACCCCGGGTCACGTG
>JAHZJA010000114.1 GCA_022601155.1 Deltaproteobacteria bacterium
CTGCGTCGGCTCCCGGTCGAGCAGCAGATCGTCGTCGAGCTGTACTACTGGGAAGACCTCAACGCCCGCGAGATCGCCGAGGTCTACGAGGTTCCCGAGCCGACCATCCGGACTCGCCTGCGGCGGGCCAAGCTCCGCCTCGAGCGGGAGATCGAGTCGCTGGCCCAATCACCCAAGGCTGCGCTCGATACCGTCACCAACCTCGACACCTGGGCGCGCCGACTCCGTGAGCAGCTCGACCGATCCGGGGGCGATGAGCCCAACCGCGACCCCTGAGTCCGGCGAGCCCTCGGTCGACGCCCCCGCACGCGACGACCAGCCCAGCCGCGACGACCTGCATCTCAAGCGTGAGGTGTTGCTGGCGCGGCTGTTTCCCACCGAGGTCACCCGCCCCAAGCTCGGCCGGTACGACGTGCTCGAGTTCGTGGGCGAGGGAGGGATGGGCACGGTGTTCGCGGCCTACGATCCCAAGCTCGACCGGAGGGTGGCGGTCAAGCTCCTGCGCCAGTCGGGCGACGGGGGCCAACGCCGAGCCCGGCTGCTGCGCGAGGCCAAGGCGCTCGCACGGCTGTCACACCTCAACATCGTCACCATCCACGAGGTCTGGGAGGAGCAGGGCGAGGTCTACATTGCGATGGAGTTCGTCGAGGGGGAGACGTTGTTCGAGTGGCAGGCGACGGCACGGCCGTGGAAGGGGCTGCTGGAGGTCTATCGCCAGGCGGGGCAGGGCTTGATGGCCGTGCACGAAGCGGGGCTGGTCTACCGTGACTTCAAGCCGCACAACGTCATTCGGCGCAACGACGGGGTGGTGAAGCTGCTGGACTTTGGGCTCGCGCGCCAAGACGAAGGCGCTCCCGAACCCCCGGCCACCCCGCGCATCGACGATCGAGGTCGAGCACGAGCCCGACGATCGCCTCACGCGACCCGGGGCGGTGATGGGTACTCCCGCGTACATGGCTCCGGAGCAGCGCGAGGGCCTCGTGGCCGATGCCGCGAGCGATCAGTTCAGCTTTTGCGTCTCGCTGTGGGAGGCGCTGCTGGGCGCGCTGCCCCAAGCGGCGGGCCGCAGCGCGCCTGCGACCGGACCGGAGCGATTGGTGCCCGCGTGGGTACGGCGCGTATTGGAGCGTGGCCTGGCCCCGGTGCCCGCCGAGCGCTACCCATCGATGGGGGCGCTGCTTCGCGATCTGGGCCGTGACCCGGCGGTGCAGCGGCGGCGGGTGCTGCTGGGCGCGGCCGGGGTGGCGCTGACGGTAGGGGGCGGGCTGGCGATCGCCGAGCTGCGCGCCGAGCCACCGACGGCCTGCGTCACCGTCCGGTCGGTGTGGGGCCCGGAGCAGCGGCGTGAGGCGGAGGCGGGGGTGGTGCAGGCCGGGGGCGAGGCCGGGCAACAGACATGGACGCTGCTCGGCCCGCGACTCGATCGCCACGCCGAGGCGCTGCAGGAGCTGCGCCACGAGGGCTGTCAGTCGCATCGGCGGGGCCTGCTCCCCGAAGCGCACTACGACTTGCAGGTCGCCTGCCTCGATCGCCACGAGGCCGGGTTCGGAGAGCTTCGCGATCTGCTGCGTCGCAGTGATCCATCGGCGGTCTCCAACGCAAACCGGGCGATCACGCAGCTGCCCTCGCCCACGCAGTGCGCCGATATCGATGCCCTGCGCGCCGAACATCCCCCACCGGACGATCCCGAGACGGCGGCGCGCGTCGCTGCGCTGCGTGGAGAGCTGGCCCGGGCCCAGGCGGAGGAATCGGCGGGCCTGTATGTCGCGGCACAGGCCCGTGCGGCCGCGGTCCTGGACGAGGCCAGGGCTCTCGATTACGCACCGCTGCGCGCCGAAGCACTGGTGCGCTGGGGTAGCGTGGGGATGCAGGCGCGCAGCCCCGATGCGTCGGAGCGTCTCGGTCGGGCGCTGTGGCTCGCCATCGCCACCGAGCAGCGTAGGGTTGCAGCCGAGGCCGCCGCCAAGCGGATCTTCGCGCGGGTAGAAATCGACGATCGGTCGGCGGATGTGCACGAGGCGATCACGCTGGCTCGCGCACTGGTCGAGCGCACGGGAGCCGCCGACTGGCGCACCCGCTGGGCACTGGCCAACAACGTGGGCATCACCCAGGAGCGTCAGGGCGAGCCCACCGATGCGCTGCGGGCCTATGGCCACGCACTGGCCGAGGTACCCGAGGGCGATGAGCGTGGATCGTTCGAACGGGCGATCACGCTGCTCAACATGGCGCCCGTGCAAGTGCGGGTGGGGGACAGTCAGGCCGGACGACGCAGCGCCGGCCTGGCCGTGGACGCTCTCACGGCGCTGCTGGGCTCCGAGCACCCGCAGGTTCACACCGCCAGGGCCTCGCTCGCGGTCGTGCTTCGCTCGACGGGTCACTTCGACGAGGCCCAAGCGATCTTGGCGGAGGTCCTCGAGCCGTACTCCTCGGCGAACCCAGCCCCGCTGTGGATGCTGTACGACGCGGCGCAAGTGGCCTGGGGCCGTGGGGATCTGGCGGCGGTGTCGGGCTGGTGCGCGCGCGCGCGGCCGCAGTGGAGCGATGCCGACCCCGTGCCCGCGCTATGGTCGCTGATGTTCACCGCAATGGAAGCTCGGGTGGCAGCGGCCCGAGGTCAGCCGGACCCCGGCGCGGCGCTGGAGCGGCTCAGGCCAGCGGTGGAACAGCAGCTTCGGCCCACCTTCGCGCTCGAGTCGGCCGAGGTCCTGCTGCTGGCGGGGCAGGCCGCGAGGGTCGTGGAGCTTGTGCAGCCCGTGCTCGACGATCCCGACGCGGCGGAGTCGACCGGCCGCCACGCGAGCCTGTTGTCGGGGCTGTCGTGGGTCGAGCAACGGCAGTGGGCGCGGGCGCGCGCGAGGCTTGCTCCGCTGGTGACCGGCGACGAGGCTCAGCGGTGACTGAGCCCCGAAAACCTCGCGCGGGCGGTGCTGGGCCTGGGCGCCGCGGAAGCCGGGCTGGGCCAATCCGCTCAGGCAACCGCTCGAGCCGAGCAGGCGCTCGAGATCCTCGAAGGATTCGACCCCAACAACGCCACCGTACGTGCCGCGCAGACGATGCGAGCGAGGACGGCTGTCGCTCGGCCGCGGTGAGCGGAGCGAACATCCGGGTCGCGGCTGTGCCTCGGCGCGGTACGCGATTGACCCCCCCGGGGGGCGATCCGGCGGCGACGACCGGTTTCTTGGTCCTGCGCTGACGTCGGGCATCATGCACCGCAGTGCCGTCTGACCCCGCGCCGCCAGCCGCTTCTCGCCGGGCCGCGCCGTGGTGGCGTGGCCCCTGGGGCTGGGTGACGTCGACCTACTTTGCCGAGGGGCTGCCGTACATGATCGTCAACTCGGCGGCCGACGCCCTGTTCACGGTGATGGGGCTGAGCCTGTCGACCCTGGGTCTCACCACGGTGTTGCACCTGCCGTGGAACCTCAAGTTCCTGGTGGGGCCGTTCGTCGATCAGTTCGAGACCAAGCGTCGCTGGTTGCTCGGCACGGAGGTGGTGCTGTGCTTGCTGCTGCTGGTGCTGACGATCGTCGGGGGCGACGAAGCGCCGGTCTGGCTGCTGGCGGTGGTGTTCATGGCGGTGGCGGTGCTGTCGGCCACGCACGACATCGCCGTCGATGGGTTCTATCTCGAGGGACTCGACAAGCCAGGGCAGTCGCGCTACGTGGGCTACCGCGCGGGCGCGTACCGGGTGGCGATGCTCCTGGTCAGCGGACCGCTGCTCGGCCTCGCGTACGTGAGCGGCTGGCGGATGGCGTGGCTGGCTTCGCTGGTGGTGATGATGGCGCTCACCGGGTATCACGCGGTCGCGCTGCCGCGGCCGGAGCAGCGCCAGCGTCCGATAGGCCAGCTGCTGGCGCGCCTGCTGGCGCCGCGTGTGCTGTTGGTGCTGACCGTCATCGTGGGGGTGGGCGCCTGGGGATGGGAGACCGACTACTGGGGCGTGACCGACGGCATCGCGGCCGTGTTCGCCTCGGTGCCCTTGCTCGGCCGGATGTCGCTGCCCGGCTGGATCAGCATGAGCCTGTTGCTCGTGCTGATCGTGCTGCTCATCCAAATCGATCGGTTGCAGGCCATCCTCAGACGTCACCCATCGGAATACGCGGAGTCGTTCGTCGTGTTCCTGGCCAAGCCTCGTGTGGCACAGGTGCTCGCGTTCGTGCTGCTGTACCGGGTGGGGGAGTCGTTCCTGCAGAAGATGCGGTTCCCGTTCCTCCACCGCGAGGCCGACGTGAGCATGGGGTTCTACTCGTTCGCCAACGGCACGGTGGGCTTTGCGGCGACTGTCGCGGCGACACTGCTGGGCGGCTGGCTCATCGCGCGTGACGGGCTCAAGCGTTGGATCTGGCCCTTCGTCATCGCGCAGAACCTGCTCAACTTGCTGTACGCCGGGCTGGCGTTCGCACCCGACCCTTCGGCGATCTCCGGGACGGTGATCACCATCGTCATTGCGGTCGAGCACATCGGGGCGGGGCTGGGGACCGCGGTGTTCATGGTCTATTTGATGCGTTGCTGCGATCCCCGGCACAAGGCGGCCCACATGGCGTTGCTCACCGCACTGATGAGCGTGGGCTACACGTTGGCGGGGCTGGCCAGCGGCTCACTCGCCGAGCTCATCGGGTTTGGCCCGTACTTCGTACTGACCTTCGTCGCCACGGTGCCCGCGATGCTGCTGCTGCTGGTCGTGCCGTACGTGGATCGTTGAGCGGGCGGTCTGCGCGCAGCGTTGGCCCCGACGTGGCCCGCCTCAGCGCACCCAGCGCCCGAGCGATCCAGCGTGGCTGGGAGCCGTCGCCGCCCACTGGTGCCGCCGATCTTTGTCGACGGTGAGGCGTAAGGGGGACCGATCATCCCCGTTTGAGGCAGGCGAGCGGCGGTGGCGGTGGGTCCGTTTCCCCTCCGCTCACGCCAGCGACCAACCGGGACCGCATCAGCCTGGTGTACCCTGGTCCCCTCGACACCCCGTCCGACGGCTCATCGTGACCCTTCTGCTCGCTTCATTCTTGCTCGTGGCAGCGCCTCCGGCCGAGGTCGAAGCGCCCGCCGATGGCGTGGTGGCCAAGTCGGCCGATGAAGACGGGGACTACGGTCCCTTCTTCGAGGCCGACGCGCCGACGGACACCGCCTTCCCTACCCAGGGCCGCAAGCGCAAGGCTCCGCTGCTGTCGGTCGGCGGCGGTGCGTTCTGCTTCGTGGATGGATCCCACTGCAAGGCCTCGCTCATCGCCGACGCCTCCGTGGCGGCCGGCATTCGAGCCCCCGCCAGCAACAAGGGTCCGGATGTTCCCTACGCCCACTTCGCCTTCCGCGGTGGGATGGTCATTCGTCCGCTGATGTTCAAGCGCCACGCCTGGCACCCATGGGGTGTGGGCGTGGTCGGCAATTGGAGCCTGGGCACCGGAGCCGTCGTGGTCGATGCCTCGGGCGAAGACCTCCAAAAGGCGGAGACGGAGCAGACCCCCTCCATGCGCATCGGGCTGGTCAACCAGATCTGGCTGTCCCAGCGTCCGCATGCCCCTCACATCGACATCACGCTCGGTGGAGTCCGCAGCCCCGTGCTGACCTCCGGGGTGCCGCTCATCGGAACCCACGCCGAGATCGCCTTCGGCTGGGGAGGCTGGGGAGCGGTGTTCGCCTCCGGTGACTTCCTCGACCAGGACACCCGGGTTGGGTTTGGCTTCCGTGCCCACGGCGTCGCCGCCGGGCCGATCATCGCGCTCGCCATTCTCGGTGCGGCCTTGGGAGGTGCACTGTGATGACCGCGCTCACCACTGCCCTGGTCTTGGCATCGATGATGGCGCCGAGTGAAGCGCCGCCGATCCAGCGACCGTCGTCCCTCGCGCCCGACGAGGCTGCTCCCGCCCCGGCCGAGCCCGCGCCGCCCCCAGTGGACGAAGCGCCGCCCGCCACGGATGTCGCGGCGGAGCCGTCGCCAACGCCCGTCGAGCCGGAACCGGCCCCGCCGGACGTCGCCGCCGAGCCTGAACCCGCCGCGGCCGAGCCGGAGCCCATCGGGCCCGTCGCCGTCGAGCCGAACGAGGCTGCGTCGGCGGACACCGTGGCCGAGCCGGGCGACGCCGAACTGCTGCGTGTGGCGACCGAGCGCGATGGCCCCCCGTACTACGTCGAGAGTGATCTCGCCGAGCTGCGCGAGCGCTACGACGTGGAGGCCAACCCGGCTCCGCCCCCTCCGGCTGCACGCTGGCGCTGCTTGATCGCCGATCCGACCTGCCGTCACACGTTCGAGATCCAGACGATGGGTGCGTATGCCCTTCGGGCTCGGCAGGGCGACGTCTCGGGAGAGACCGTCGATCGCTGGCACAGCGCGCGCGCTCAATACGATTTTTGGGCCAGCCTTCCCGCCCTGGTGGAGACCGAAGGCAAGACGAGCTACACCCGGATGAGCCTCGGCCCCAAGGGTGGCGTGGCGTTCAGCGACACGGGCGATGTCTGGGGCAACCTCGGTATCGCGGCTCGCTATTGGCTGGGCCGAGGGCGCTGGGCACCCAACATCGAGATCACCTCTGCGCTGTCGTTCAAGCTCGGTAGTCGGGTCAGCAGCGACATCGAGGAGGAGAAGTTCCGGCTGCAGCGTGGCCCGGTGGGCTTCACCGCCGACGTCGGCTTCGGTCTGGGCGGCTTTGGTGCGATCGTCATCGGCGGTCAGTACGACAGCCCACTGGCTCGCGAAGATGTGCCCGAGGAGTTCCGGGTCGTCTCCAGCGGCATGTTCTATGTCGGCTTCCGCGGCAACATCCTGTGGGGTGGCCCGGCCGTAGCGGCAGTGGCATCGCACGCCTCCACCCGCGCCGCGCAGCGACCCTAGTCCTCGAGGACGCGCTGCTCGAGGTGAAACCCTCGTAGCGCGCAGGGCAGGGGTCAGCCCCTCCCGGGGGTCGGGCGCACCTGCAAATCAGCCGCCGAGCCCTGCACTGGCTCTCGCCGTGCGGTCTTGCGTGTGGTGATCGGCCCCGTTCGCGGAGTTCTCACACCGGCCTACGACACGATCGCGCTCCGAGTGCGGGCGCTCGTAGACGCCCCGGAGGCCCTGCGGTATCCCAACCGAACCGTGGATGGGACGCCGCCAGCACCGTATCGACCCCGCAATCACGTTCGGCTGGTGACGGCCGCATCGCTGTTCGATGGCCATGACGCGGCCATCAACGTGATGCGACGGATCCTCCAATCCTCGGGAGCGGAGGTGATCCACCTGGGGCACAACCGCTCGGTCGCGGAGATCGTGCGCTGTGCGATCGCGGAGGACGTGCAAGGCGTGGCGATCACCTCGTACCAGGGTGGTCACGTCGAGTTCTTCGAGTACATGCACGACCGCTTCGCGGAGGCGGGTGCAGCCACGAAGATCTTCGGCGGAGGGGGCGGGACCATCCTCCCCTCGGAGATCGAGCGGCTCCACGCCCACGGGATCGCGCGGATCTACTCGCCCGACGACGGCCGCCGCATGGGCTTGCAGGGCATGATCGATGACCTGCTCGAGCAGTGCGACTTTCCCACCCAGGCTCCGACACCGCAGGAGGTCGCCGGGGTCCGCGATCGTGATCCCCAGGTGCTGGGTCGGCTCATCTCCACGGCGGAGAACGATCCCGGGCGCTACGAGGAGCTGGCCAAGCACTTGCCCGCCGTCGATGACGTGATCCCGGTGCTGGGCATCACGGGAACCGGAGGTTCCGGGAAGTCGTCGCTCGTCGACGAGCTCGTGCGGCGCTACCTGGCCGACTTCGAGGACAAGACGGTGGCGATCATCTCCGTCGATCCTTCCAAGCGGCGCACGGGCGGTGCGCTGCTGGGCGATCGCATCCGCATGAACGCGATCGACGACGAGCGTGTCTTCATGCGCTCGCTGGCCACCCGGCAGAGCAACCTGGCGCTGTCTCGCTACGTGCGGGAGTCGATCGACATCTGTCGTGCGGCGGGCTTCGACCTGGTGATCGTGGAGACCTCGGGCATCGGTCAGTCCGACACCGAGATCACCGAGCACAGTGATGCCTCGCTGTACGTGATGACGGCCGAGTACGGCGCCGCGACCCAGCTCGAGAAGATCGACATGCTCGACTTCGC
>JAHZJA010001330.1 GCA_022601155.1 Deltaproteobacteria bacterium
GGCGGCACGCCGAGCCTGCATCGACGACGACCCAACGTACGCTGCGGCGAGCGAGAAGCGTGCCCCCGTGTCGGTACTGGCCGCGGCCAGCGCTGACCGGCGAGCGGGCAGGGCCTGTTCAGCGCCAGACGGCTGTCGCTCGGCCCAGCCCAGCCGACTCCGTCCCCTGCCCCCTACGTAGACGGGCTCCTAGCCCAGCCGGGCGCACAGCTCGAGCCAGTCGTACTCGGTGATGTCGACTTCCTGCGAACCGTCGCCCCGGATCCCCAAGGAGACATCACCCCTACCGTTCGCGAGGTCGACCTGCAGGGTGTACAGGTGCGTCCAGCCTTCACCGTCGGCGGACACCTCGACCACCAGCCCCACCGAGGCTCCACGGATACGCCAGTACTGATGCGCGTCCGGCTCGTAGTCGGACGACGTCGTGTACGCGTAGTCACCACCAGCGTATTCGAACGCGCGCAGACGGTCGTCGATGACCGCAACGCCGATGCCGAACGCGTGATTGCCGACCTCGAGGAACGCCTCGGTGTTGGGTGAGGACAACGGCGTCGCCACCACCCGCGCCGTCGCGACGATCCCGAGCAGCGGCCGGGGTTCACAGGTGCCGATCTGCCCGACCTGCACGCTCTGCTCCGACGCCTCGGATACGACCTCGAGGCTCAGCACGCCGTCGCCTTCGGTCAACACGATGCCATCCGGCGCGCGCGAGCACCACGAGGGGTCGATCACCTCGTCGTCGAAATCGTCACGCTGGCACCCATAGCGGCTCGTCAGAGACCACTGCGTCGGGTCTGCACCGCCCGACTCACCGTCGCGGGGAGGGACCCCGTCGTCGTCGTTGCCCTCGTCCGCAGACTCTTCGGGCTCGACGCACTCGCGCCCCAACGCGTCCCCCGCGTGCTCGCCGTAGCGTTGTCCCGAGTCACAGCCAGCGTCGGGAAAACTGCAGTACCCCGCGGGTTGGCACACGCCATGGAAGCGAGCGCTCCTGCACTCGACGTCGTCCTCGCAGTGGAATGCACCAGCGTCGCAGCCCACCCATGCGCCCAGCCCGAAAGCGAGCGCGCACCGCCAGGCAGGACGCAAGAGGCCCGCGCTCCACCGACGCAGACGCTCCGTCGAGATGGCCGACGACCAACCCGTGGCCGGCCGCCCTCGCACCAATGACACCGAGACGGAGGCCACAATGGAGCGCGCGTCAGTCATGCGTCGGAGGAGTCACCTCCCGGCGGACAAACTGTTCAGTCGGCCCGCACTCGTTTCACGGCCTCTTCGACGGCGGCGCCTGATGGACGCCGAGCGAGGCACGAACCCAGGTCAGGCGATGCGAGCCCGGGGTTTGGTCTGCTCCATGTCGCTGGGACGCGAAGCCTGCAGGTACACCACCTGGTCACCTACCATCAGCGTGCCGTTGGCCGGCACGCGCTCGGTGGGCCGCACGACCAGCCACGTTCGCCCCGGCCCCGCGAGGTTCTCGAGCAGCGCCGTGCCGTTGCGGCGTAGAATCCGCAAGTGGAGTGGGGCGAGCGACCTGTCGGTGGGCAGCACGATGTCCCCGATCTCGCGGCCGAGGGTCGTCGCTCCATCGCGCAGCGTGACCATCAGCTGCGGTGCACCGTCGGCGTCGAGCAGCTGCAGCGACGGTGTCGTGTGACTGCGACCCGACCCATACCGGAACCAGTGTCGCCCGGCTCCGACGAGGGCGCCATCGCGGAGCTCGATGCCCTCGTTGACCTGCAGCAACACATCGACGTCGGAGTCGTCGTAGTCGATCCGAGCGTGGCCGGGCCCCATGCCGCGGACCAGCAACAGTCGCGACGCACAGACGATCGCCACCGAGCCCTGGGCGGGCACCATGATCAGCTCTCCCGCGCCCGCCTGGTCGCGCCCTGACGACAGCTCTCCGTAGACGGACGTCCTCTCTGCCGAGCTCGCAATGACGCGGCTGGTGGCCGGCTGGACGTACTGGGGCAGAGCACTTCGTCTTCGCGACCGCTTCTCCGTAGTTCGGCGACGGGCCACACCATCGAGCCGTGAGGCAATGGTCACGGCCTCGTAGGAGCCCGATCTCATTTTCACTGGGCCCGACCGGCGCGCATCCTTGCGCCGCGAGGGCCGACAGATACGCCCGGTAACGGCGCTCGTTGTTCCCGACATCTCGTAGTAGGAGTCACAACCGGCCGGCAATACTATTCAGCGCAGGGCACTCCTTAATACGGTTCTCTGGAGCGTCAGGCCTGCTCGTGAGGCATGCGTCGAGACCTCCCCCACGGCCCATGAGGCGAGAGCCTGGCGGCCAGGGCGGGCCGAAGCCACCACCCGACAGCTCAGTCGGTAATCTCGTCGCGGACCTGTGCGGCCCAGGTCCGAAGACCGGTCATCGTCGACGTCGCGATCTCGGGGGACTCCGCCAGGTCGACCACCTGCGCCCGCAGCTTCTCCGTCCCCCGCCGCAGACGCGTGTACACGGTGGGCTTGGGAATCCCAAGCAGCTCCGCGATCTCCGAGCCGTTGAGGTTCTCGATGTGGGTCAGCTCGAGGACGATCTGCTGGTCGAGAGGCAGGCGCCGAAGCGCGCGGACGAGCAAGCGCCCCTCACGCTGCAGCGAGACCATCGAGGTGAGCGAGCGAGGGTTGTCCGAGTCGCCCACGCAGATCTTCGCGAAGTCGTCGACTTCACGGCCGCGCTTGACCTTCTTGCGGTAGTGACGCCGCAGCATGTTCATCGCGGACGAGAACAAGAACGAGCGAAACGCACCAGAGTCCCGCACCCGCTCCCGCGAGCGCGTGCACGCCAGCATCGTCTCCGCCACGAGGTCCGCGACGTCGTCGGGGTCGTCGACCTTGTTGCGGAAGAAGCGTGTCAGCATCCCCAGGTAGTTCCCGAGCAGAGCCTCCCCCGCGGCTCGGTCGCCGTCACGCCACGCCTCGAGTAGCTGCCAATCGTCCATGACCACGACACCCTAGCAGATCACCGTTGGACGAACGGAGGCCACGACTCCGACCTGGCGAACGCCGGGCTGAGCCCGGGCTGAGCCCGAAGGCCTCGATCCGTCGGGATATTGCGGCCGCGGGCCCAGTCCGACCGGGGACCCGGGCCGTGGGTCGACCGCCGCCGCGCGGCTCTGCGCCCTCGGCCGTCGGCCGCCCGGGCGGGTCCACCCGACGAGCGTAGCCCTATCCCGCCGTACACTGCTCCTGATAGTCGCTACAGCACCCGCCATCCTTGACGCAAAGGTCGTCGCAGCGGCAGGCGCCCGCCCCCTCGGATCGTCTCCCACACCGGGATTCGCAAGAACCCGGCTTCTTCGGAGCCTTGTCGAGGACCGTCGTCAGCCAATCCCCATAGCTCGATACCCGGGTGTAGATTCCGATCGCCTTGCCGTCGCTGCATCTGGTGGTCCAGCTGCCAACGCCAACCAGCAACGCGCTTTCGGCCGAGTCCACCACCAGCGGGCTCCCTCCGTCGATCTCGCACAGCCGTCGGCCCGTCGGCGCGCCAACGACCGTCAGCTGCTCGGGGTTGACCTCCAAGTCGTAGATCGACGAAGCCTCGTCTGCCGACAGCAGCACCACATCGGCGAACTCGAGCCCATCGGCATCGACTTCGGCTTCATCCAGGCCCCAACCACTCACCTGGGCCTCCAAGCCCGGTGCCATCGAATCGGTCTCCGCCGGGGTCGCCAGCGCGATGAACGACGCCCGTGGCCCGGTCAGATCCAACTCCGAGCTCAGGCGCAGCAGCGCGATGTCGCCCCCGATCTGGGGGTTTTTGTAGCCCGGGAAGACGACGATCTCCTCAACCCTGCGGATCTGCCCCGTGGCATCAGTCTCGCTCCGGGCGCTGATTCCCGCCACCACCTGGAGGCTGTTCGCCGCCCGGTTGTGGACGCAGTGCGCGGCCGTGAGGATCGAGTCGCCCTCGATGATGGCACCGCCACAGAGGTGTTCACCCGCCCCACCCGCTCGTTGAATCGAGACCTGCCAGGGAAACTCCTCGATGCTGGCATCCCCGTCGTCGGTGACACGGCTGTCGACCGAACCGCCTGCGCGGTCGGAGCCGACGTCGCAAGCACCCGCGCCCGCGGCGATGAACACTGAGAGGACGGAGGCGGAGACGAGGAAATCGAAGCTCTTCATGGCGGATATCAAGTAGTCGGAGGAGCGCGTCGTCGGCGAGCGAGGCGACGTCGCGCCAGATGTTGGCGCAGAAATCGCTCGCAA
>JAHZJA010001331.1 GCA_022601155.1 Deltaproteobacteria bacterium
CTCCAGATCCTCGGAGGACCCGGCCCGACGCAGAGCATTCTCGGCCACCACTTGCCACACCTTGGCCTGCTCGGCGTCGCGTTGGTGCACACCCACGAGGTGGAGCAGATCGGTCAGGGCGGTGACCTCGGCCCGAACGTCACCGGTCTCCGAGGCGATGGCGATCCCTTCCTCGAGCCGCTGGCGCGCCGCCTCCAGCTGCCCGAGTCGTTGCAGAGACTTGCCCTCGGTGATGAGGGCCAACGCCAGCAACCGCTGGAACCCAGCGTCGCGAGCCTGCAGCCCGACGGTCGCCGCCAGATCGCTGGCCACGGTGTGCTGACCCGCCCACATCGCCGCTCGTGCACGGTCGACCTGTGCCCGCAGATCTATGAACATCGCGCGCCGGACCGGGTCTAGCGGAACCTCGCTCTCGACCCCGGGCTGTGCACTCGCGCAGGGCTCCGGCCTCCGCTGGCCATCGAACGCCTCCACCGCATTGATGACCGCCGCCTCGTTGGGCTCACTCAAGACACCGATCAACGCGCCCAGCTCGTCGCGACGACGGTCGAGACACGACATCCGCACGTCGAGTAGTCGCTCGGACTGGTCTCCCGCGACGCGAGTCGCCTCGCACACTGCCGTGTGCTGCTGGATCCACGTCGTCGCGTACGCATCCATTCGATCGGTCACACGCCGGACGGTGTCGGCGGCAAAGGGTCGTCCGGAGTCGCCGAGCACCCGGCCCAGCTGCTCGCGAACCTCTGGATTCCAGACCTCGGCCATCCGCGACGACGCCTCCTGGCACGGGGCGGGCGGCGCCGGGGCATCGCTGTGCCCCATCGCCTGGAACACACCCAGCGCACCGAGCCCGGCGAAGCCGACGCCCGCCAGCCGAGAGACCCACCGTCCCCGCCGCCGCGCGGGGTCGTCCCGCAGCGCAGCCGCGAGCGCCTCCATCGAGGGGTAGCGCTCCGCGGGATCGTACTGCAGCGTCCGCGAGACCACCCGGGTGAGCCACACCGGAACGGACGTATCCGAGGGCTCGAGGATCCGACCCGCGCGAATGTTCTGGTAGCGCTCGAAGGCATTGTCACCCGCGAAGGGAAGCCGGCCGAACAATGCCTCGTAGAGGGCCACCCCCAGACAAAACTGGTCCGCTCCCGCCCCCACCTCGTGTGGATCGAGGCTGCCGTACTGCTCGGGCGCCATGTACCCCGGCGTGCCCACGATCCGCCCCACCTGGGTCAGGTTGCTGGCCGACAGCTCGACGACCTCCATGATGTCGGAGTCGCGACGGCTGGTGGCCGAGATCGACGACCTCGACGAGTTGGACGAGCTCGGCAAGATCGACGAACTGCTTGCACTCGCGGGGGGGTCGTCTCGCGCGGACACCTCCATCGAGCCGTCTTCCTTGCCCACGTGGTCGGCGTGCTTGGCCAGGCCAAAGTCGGCCACCTTCACCCGACCATCCACGGCGATGAGCACGTTGGATGGCTTGAAGTCGCGGTGGGTGATGCCCGCCGCATGGGCTGCCGCCAGCCCCTTGCCCGCCTCCACGAACACCTCGACGATCTCGCGCCACTGCCGAGGAGTCTCGAGCCACTTGCGCAGCGTCACCCCGTTGACCAGCTCCATCGCCATGTACAGCCGACCCTCGTGGGTATCGACGTCGTGTACGGTGATGATGTTGGGGTGGGTGAGCTTGGCGAGGGCCTGCGCTTCGCGAATGAACCGAGCCTGGCGACGGCCGGCCCGCATGGGGCCCTTGAGCAGCTTGAGTGCGACCTTGCGGTCCAGCTTGGGATCGTAGACGGTCCAGACCAGACCCATCCCGCCGCGCCCGATCTCGTCGAGCACGACGTAGCGGCCGAGTCGGTCGGGACGCCGATCGTCGCTCAACACGGCGTTGTTGGGCTGGCGCTCGGACTCGGGCTCGTCGCATGCCCGCGTCTCGGCATGCATCGCCACGAGCCGAAGACTCGCGCTATCGGTCCTGGTATCCGACATCCCCAACGTCGTGATCTTGCCGGTTTTCCAGGCCCTTCGCGATGTAGTCGAAGGTTGCGCACTATCGGACAGGCCGGCCCGCGAGCCCTGCAACCGGCCATACCGCCATTGCGGTGGTGCGCTCTCCTGCGTCCCCTCGCACTACGCGCACAGGCCCTCGAGATCGGAGCCTTCGGCTGACTCGTGTTGCCGCGCACCGGGGAAATCGGCCCCAGATCGGCCTACGGCGCGCCCCGTCAGGCCCCACCCAAGGGCAGCGACGAACCGCCAGGATGTGCTACATCGAACGCCCGATGCCCACCGACGCATCCACCGAACGACCGGACCCGTCCCGTAGCAGCCGTCTGGTGCTCACCGTCGTCATCTTGGTGGTCACACTGGTCCTGGACCTGTGGAGCAAGGACTGGGCGTGGGAGAACCTGCGCCGCCAGCGACCGATGGTCGTCATCGATCCGCTGCTCGAATTCTCGTTCAGCTTCAATCTCGGTGCGGCGTTCGGCTTTCTCAACGACGCATCGTGGGCACGACTGTTCTTCATCACGGTCACGCTGCTCGCGCTCGCCTACATGACGTGGCTGGCGTTCACATTGCCCACCCGTCAGCGCTACAGCTTCGTCGCGGTCGGACTGATCTCGGCGGGCGCGGCGGGCAACCTCCACGACCGGCTGATGCGCGCCAACGACGGCGGGTTCTACGGCGTCGTCGACTTCATCAAGATCAACTACCCGTGGGGCGGCTCGTGGCCGACGTTCAACGTCGCCGACGTGCTGCTGCTGGTGGGCGTGATGATGCTGTTCGTGTTCCTCCGTCGCGAAGGCGTCGAAGAGGACGAGGACGCCGCGAAGACGTCCGCCCAGTCGGATGAGGACGGCAGCGATGCGGCTGACGAACCAGCGGGCACCGAGGCCGACGAGGCCGACGAAGCCGACGAAGCCGAGCCCGCCGCGGTTCGAGCGGACTGACGGGCGCTGATTCCTGGGCCGGTGCAGCCGGCTCCGCGCGGCACCACGGCGACTGTCCCCGCGTCGGCGCGTGCCTGTCGTACCTCGACAACGGCGGCAGCCGCCTGTGCTGCGAGGCCTGCGGGCGCGACGGCGAGACCCAGCCCAATACCGCCGGTCAGCACCACCAGTCCCGCAGCGGCGGGCCGCCACCCTGGCCAAGAGCGACCGCCCGCGGTCAGAGCATCGAGCAGTGCGTTCATCGACCTGAACCGCTCGCGCGGGTCGGCGGCGAGCCCTCGCTCCACGACCCGACGCAGCCAGCCCGGCACCGCCCGGGGGCCACGACACGGGCGGCGGCGACCCAAGTGCTTTTGCTCGGACAGCTCCCGGGCCGAGCGGCCGTCGTAGGGTCGAACCCCGAACAGTGCCTCGAACAACGTGGCGCAGAACCCAAACTGGTCGGTGGCCGCACAAAGGGGCGCGCCGCGATGCTGCTCGGGCGCCATATAGGCGGGCGTGCCCACCACCGTCCTCGGGCCCGCGCGCTCGGACTCCCGTGAAGGACCGGGCACCGGCGTCTCTTCGAGGGTGGGCGCGTGCTCCTCGGCGCTGACGGTCAGCCCAAAGTCGGTGACCCGCGTCCGACCATCGCGACCGACGATCACATTGGTGGGCTTGAAATCCCGATGCACCAAGCCCGCCGCGTGCGCAGCCGCCAGGCCACGCCCCGCCTCGACGAGGACATCACGGACTTCCGACCAGCTGCGCGGTGTCTGCAGCCACCGGGCCAGCGTGACGCCCTCGACCAGCTCCATCGCCAACAGACACGGCTTGCGACTATCCGGTCGCGGCGGCTCCAGCACGTCGTAGACCTGCACGACGTTGGGATGCGACAGCCGGGCCATCGCCCGTGCCTCCTGCACGAACCGACGTCGCGACCGACGGTCTTGGACGTGCAACGCCTTGAGCGCGACGCAGCGGCTCAGCGTGGAATCGAAGCCGCGGTAGACCACCCCCATCGCCCCGCGCCCGAGGATCTCGGTGAGCACGTACCTGCCCACGCGTTGACCGAGGGACAGCGTCATCGACTCCGAGGCTGAGGCCGAGCAGGGAAAGGTGGCGCGCTGGTCGATTGACGACATCGAGAGCCGATTCGACCCAAGTACGGGCCGTCGGCAGGCTCGGATCGAGCACGTCCAGGGGTTTTTCTCAGCCGCCGGAGCCGCTGGCCGCGCCCGAGTCGCCGGCCGTCGCCGAGTCACCAGACCCTGCGCCGCCCGAGGCACCTGTCTCGGGCTCACCGTCGCCCGCTCCCGCCGTGTCGGCCTTCAGCATCGACTCGAGAGCTTCACAGGTCCAGTCGGTCTTCATCAGCTCGCTCGCGGCCCCGGTCACCTTGACGTAGGCCTCGGGGGTCGGGCCGTCGACCAGCTCCACGATCTTCATCACCTCGGGGTTGGCGACCTCTTCGCTCTCGAGCTCCGCACGCCACTTGGCGACCCGCTCGGCCGAGGGCACCTCGTCGTCCATCACGACCTCGGCGGCGTCGCACAGCACGTACATCTGCTCGCCGATCTCGGTCATTTCCTGCATGGACAGCACGCGCTTGCCCCCGTCGGCACCCCCGCCTTCGCCCGGCTTCTTGATCGCCGGACCCCCGCCTGGGCCCTTGGCGCCCGGACGTATCACCTTGCCATCTTCCCCAATCTGCGGAAGCGGCTCGTAGAAGTCCTTGTCGCGGAGGAACACGTTGACCGGGCCCAGCGACACGCTGGGCACGTAGGTCACGATTCCCAGGCCGACGAACATCAGGCCGATGAACGGCAGCACGGACTTGATCACCTCGCCGAGCGGTCTCTTGAACACGCTGCTGGCGACGAACAGGTTGATCCCGATGGGCGGGGTCAGGTAGCCGATCTCGAGGTTGACGATGAAGATGACCCCGAGGTGAACGGGGTCGATCCCCAGCTGGTCGGCGATGGGCTTGAGCAGCGGCGCGATGATGAGGATCGCGGAAATCGAGTCCATCAACGCCCCCACCACCAGCAACAGCACGTTGATGATGAGCAGGAACTGCAGCGGCGACAGGTCCATCGAGCGAATCAGCTCGACGGCCATGTCGGGGACCTTCTCCTCGACCAGGAAGTCGTTGAGACCAAAGGCCAGCGCCATGATGATGAGCAACGTGCCCATCAACACCGCGGCCTCGGTGAGGATCTTGGGGAGGTGGGAAAGCCCGATCTCGCGGTGGATCGTCAGCTCGACGATCAGCGCATAGATGACGCTGACCGCCGCCGCCTCGGTGGGTGTGAACAACCCCGAGTAGATGCCGCCGAGGATGATGACCGGCAGCATCACGGCCCAAAACCCCTCGCGGAAGCGGGTGGCGACCTGCGCGAAGCTGAAGCGCGTGCGCTGGGTCTGGCCGGATTTCTTGGCGACCCACACGCTGTACAGCGACAGCAGGATGCCAATGAGCGCCCCCGGCAGGATACCGGCCATGAACAGCTCGCCCACATCCAGGGGCACCCGGCCGCCCGCCACGATGGCGAACACCAGCATGGGAATCGAGGGCGGGATGAGGATGCCCAGCGAGCCCGCGGTGGTGACCAGGCCCATCGAGAACCGGCTGTCGTAGCCCGCCTTGACCAGGGCCGGGAACATCATCGAGCCGATGGCGATGACCGTGACCGGACTGCTGCCGCTGATCGCAGCGAAGAAGATACAGCCGCCGACGGTGGCGACGGCCAGGCCACCCGGCATCCAGCCGACCAGGGCACGCGCGAACGCGACCAGGCGGTTGGCGATGTCGCCCGCGCTCATGATGGCGCCGGAGACGACGAAGAACGGGATCGCCAGCAGGACGTTCTTCGTGGTGAGGTTCGCCATCTTCGCGGGGAAGGTGTCGAACCCGCAGATCGCCTCCGGGTCGAGCGTCAGGCAGGGGGCCACGTCGTACAGGCCCTTTTCGCCGTACAGCGCGAAGCACAGCGCGGCCAAGACCCCGATGATCACGAACAGCGGCGAGCCGAGCACGATGAGCGCGGCCAGAGCAGCGGTCAGCAGCAGACCCGATCCTGGAGGAGCGGGATCTCCGGCCAGCTCGTCGGCCAGCTCTACGCCCTCGGGAGAGGCGGCACCCGGCAACGCGATGATCACCACGGCCACCAGGACCGCGAAGGCCAGGATGCGGACGAGAGTCTTGCGAGATCCGATCATCGCGAGCCCTCCTCGTCGTTGCCTGCAGCATCGCCTTCGGCGGCAGGCACCTCGGCGGTCTCGTCCGAGACCGGGATGGGACCTCCCTCGACTTCTTTGGTCTCGCCGGTCGGGTCCGCAGCCTCGGTCGGCTCGGCGGGAGCCTCGGCATCCGCGAGCGGTCCAGACGTGGACGCCGATGCAGCAGGAACCCCCAGCGAACCCGAGCTCGAGGACGAGCCGCGCAGCGCCCCGGACGGCGCCGCCCCCAAGATGCGGTGGGCATCGGTGGAGACCCTGCTCTGCGGCTTGGGAGCGAAGGGATCCACCATGTTCGACTTGGAGGTCATCGTATCGACGGCGCTGGGTTTCCCGTGGACGGGCAATGCCTCGGTCGCGACCTCGCTGGGCGGCATCTCGATATCGTCGGGCAGACCGCCCGCCGCTGCGACGGGATCGAGGGGCTCGTCGATCTCACCGCGTGCCGCGGCCAACCCCTTGACGAAGAAGCGGATCGACATGAGCCCGAACGACAGCGGCAGCGCCATGAAGCCGATGTACTTGGGCATCGACATGCCCTGCACCAGGCCACCTTGGTGCTCGGTGGCCACGTATTGGTCGTAGCTGAACCCCACGTAGCGCATCGACACCCACAGCAAGCCCAAGCACACGACGGTGGTGGCCAGCCCCGACAAGAAGCCGACGAACGGCTTGATCTTGTCGGGCAGAAATCGCTGCGCCGCCTCGACCCGCAGGTGGCGATTTTCGTAGGTGCACATCGATGCCCCCACGAAGCCGACCCACAGCGTCAACACCAGCGCCAGCGGCTGCGACCAGATGAGCCCGTTGGGCAACACGACCAGCAGCAACCGAACCAGCCCGTACGCCGTGAGCACCCCGAGGACTGCGCCCACCAACGCCACGGGGGCGGCGATGGGAGTCTCTCGCTTGGTGGAGCGGATACCGAAGTAGGTCAGCCCCGTGAACATCAACAGCAAGACCCAGGGCGCGGCATTGGACAGGCTGTCGTAACCGGGCGTGCCCGGGACCACCTCCATCCCAATCCACTTGGACATCTTCGCCATCACCATGGCGAACTTGCTGTCTTCACCGGAGAAACTGCGGTGAACGACGTCGAGGAACACGACGATGGCCATCACCAGCAGCGACGTGACCACGATGGCACGCTCGACTAGATAGACCCCGCGATCAATGCGTTTGTAGACCGATTCAGCCACCGACGAGGCGCATCGTAGCGCAAACGGAGCGCGGGCCCTAGTACCCCCCGAACCGGTGCGGCCACGACCACCGACGAAACCACGAACAAAGGGCGGTGGGCGGCCTCGATTGGCGCCCCCGCCCTCGTTTCACACGGTCATCGACCCGGGGCCGGTCGGCCCCAGGCCTTCAGGTGTTAGCCTTGATCTTGTCGAGCAGCGCCTTGCCGGTCGAGGTCGTCGAGGCACGGAACTTGGCGTGGACCTCTTCGGCCTTGGCCGAGAACGCAGCCTTCTCGCTGCTGCTGAGCTTCTTGAGCGAGATGCCCGCGTCGACGAAGTTCTGCACGAGCAGAGACTTGATCGACCGGACCCCACGACGGCCAGCCTTGGCCAGCTTGGCGGGATCGCCCTGCACGATGGTCTGCAGATCGGGCGGCAGCGAGTCCCAGAACTTGCGCGAGGCGACGATGATACCGGGCTGATAGATGTGCTCGGTGAGCGTAAAGTGAGTGATCGCCTGATACCAGGAGGCCGCGAACGCGAACAACGGGGTGTTGTCGAAGCCGTCGACCACTCCGGTCTGGAGACCCGACAGCACCTCGGTGACCGCAATGGGCACCGGCGACGCTCCGAACGAGCGCCAGGTGTTCAGGTGCACGTCGGACTCTTGGGACCGCATCTTGCGGTTGGCCAGATCGGCGGGGCTGTTGATGGGGAACGAAGAGCCGATCGATCGGAACCCGTTCTCGGAGAAGAACAGCAGCTTGTAGCCCTGCTTCATCAACAGCTGCTCGAGATCCTCGCGAATCACGTTGTCGAGGATGTTGTCGGCTGCCTTCTCGTTGGGGAACAAGTAGGGCAGCTCGAGCATGGCCAGCTCGGGAATCGACTGCGCCAGCGCCCCGGCGGTACCGCCGAAGATCTGAATCGTGCCGCGCTTGGTCGCCTCGGCGGTGGCGATCTCGTCTCCCAGAGCACCGCCCAGATAGGTCTTGACCTTGATGCGGCCCTCGGACTCCTTCTTGATCGTCCTCTTGAGTTTCTGCAGCTGCTTCGCCCACGGCGTCCCGGCCGGTGCAACGGTGGCGACCTTCAGCACGAACTCGGGCTCGTCGGCGCGAGCCTTGCCAATGAAGAAGGTGGAGGCGGCTGCCGCGGCCGTCCCTTGCACGAAGCGGCGGCGGGTAGTGGAGGACTTGGTGCGCTTTGTCATCGGGATTTCGCGGCTCCTGCGGTTGGTCGGCGGACGGTGTGTGCACGCGACCGATACGGTGCGCCCCTTGGGACGCAGGCCCGTGGTCCGGCCTTCAATGGCGGAGACCGATTGAAACGCTCGACGCCGCCCGAAGCAAGGCCGATCGGGCCCAACCGGTGAATTAACCTAGCGTTTCGGGCGATACACCACCCGATCGCTCGATCTCTCACATCCCCGCGATCAGAGCGACCGGACATCGTTTCACGCAATACGCGCAGGCCCGGTACCCCACGAGGGGCCCGGGCCTGGTGCGAACGACGATTGGCTAGCGCGTGCTGCCGTTGGCGCTAGAACAGGTCTTCCTGCTCGGCCAGCAGTGCCTTGGCCTTGGCCTTCTCGACGATGATCTCCGGGGTCAGCTCGGGAATGGCGTCGTCGGGCGCAGCGACGACCTCGTTGAGGAGCTTCACGAATGTGTCCTCGTCCTGCTGCTTGACCGCCAGCTCGGCCGCCCACAGGACCTTGGTCCCGACGTAGTTGGCCTCGATCTCGAGCGACTTGTTGAAGTGCACCTTGGACTTCTCGAGGTCACCGCCGGCGAAGGTCGGGGCGATCGCATAGAAGGCGCCGAAGTAGCGGTGCGGTCCGCCGTAATAGAAGGTGGGGTCGAGCTCGAGACAGCGGTCCATCGTCGCCTTGACGTTGTCCTTCTGCCCAAGCAGGACCGCGAAGCCCTTCTTCTTGGCCCACTTGCCGAGCGAGCTGGCGTACCAGTACATCGCCGGGACGCCCTCCTTGGGGACCATCTTCACGGCTTCGGGAATCTTGGCCCCGTCGCGCATGCTGGCCTCGAAGTCGGTCGAGGAGGCCACCATTGCCCGCTCACCCCACTTGACGGCCTTGTCCATGGCCGCGCGGTCGGCCTTGTCATCGTCGCGAAGGTAGCCGTCGGCGAGGAAATAGTGCCCGCGGGTGAGCTTGACCAGCACGTCGAGGTTCTTGGGTTCGGCCTCGGCCGCCTGCTCCCACGCTTGGATCGCCTGTCGGATCGCGGCGGGGTCGGTACGCTTCGCCCACGCTTCATCGCCCTTGGCGACGATCGTTGCGGTCTCGCTGCCCGCCGACGCTCCAGCAGTTTGGGCGGGGTCTTCCTTCCAGACCGCTTTGCGTCCGGCACAACCGGTGGTGACGATGAATCCGAGCGCCAATAGAAGGTGCTTGTTGACCATGATCGCTTCCTGAAATCTTCGAGCCCGTGCACGCCTTCCAGGGCGATGCGCGATTCAGATACACCGCGCCCGGGATCGCCGTCAAACCCCCCGCCAACCCGCCGATTTTCCCCCCGCACCCCCCGGAGGATAAGCTCCGCGCGTGGGACGTCGCGCCCGAGGTTGGCTTTCGCGCGCATCGCCGGCCGCGTTCTCCACCTACGCGATCTTCGCGGCATTCTCCGCCTATTTCTGCATGTACGGCTTCCGTAAGCCGTTCAGCGCCGCCACCTTCGATGGCCAGGGGTTTTCGGGGCTCGACCTCAAGACCACGCTCGTCATCAGTCAGGTGCTCGGCTACACGCTGTCGAAGTTCCTCGGCGTCAAGCTGGTCTCCGAGCTCGCCCCCGGCCGGCGCGCGCTGGTGCTGATCGGGCTCATCGGTTTCGCCGAGCTGGCGCTCCTGGCATTCGGCCTGGTTTCCCCCCCGTGGCGCCCCGTCGCGATCTTCTTCAACGGTCTGCCGTTGGGCGCGGTGTGGGGCCTGGTGTTCGGATTCCTGGAGGGTCGACGCACCTCCGAGATCCTCGGGGCCGGGCTCAGCGCCTCGTACATCGTCGCCAGTGGCGCAGTGAAATCGGTGGGCCGAGCGCTGCTCGAGTTCGGGGTGACGGAGACCTGGATGCCCTTCGTCACCGGCCTCATCTTCGTGCTCCCGTTCTTGGGCGCGGTGTGGATGCTGCAGCAGCTTCCGCCCCCCACCCCGCGAGACGTCGCGGCGCGAACCCAACGCGCTCCGATGACCTCGGTCGAGCGCCGTGCGTTCTTCTTGCGGTTTGGTGTGGGGCTGACGGTCTTGACCGCCCTGTACACCTTCCTCACCGCCTACCGTGATTTCCGCGACAACTTCGCGGCCGAGATCTGGCGTGCGGTGGGCCATGCCGGCAAGCCCTCGCTGTTCGTGCTGTCCGAGCTGCCGATTGCCGTGGTGGTGCTGCTGGGTCTGGCGTTGCTGTACCGCATCGCCGACAACCGCCGGGCATTCTTCGCCGTCCACCTGGTGATGATGGCAGGCACGGTGCTCATCGGCGTGGCGACGCTGCTGTTCGACCTTGGGGTCTTGCCCGCTCTCCCCTGGATGATCCTCATCGGCACGGGGCTGTACCTCGCCTATGTACCGTACGGCTGCATGCTGTTCGACCGCCTCATCGCAGCTTCGGGCGCGGCCGGTACCGCGGTGTTCATGATCTATGTGACCGACGCATTCGGCTACGCGGGCTCGGTGGGCGTGCTGCTGTACAAGGAACTGGGCCAGGCCGACCTGTCGTGGCTCGCGTTCTTCCGCGGCTTCTCCTACGTGACCTCGGTGGTGTGCACGGCCGCGTTCATCTCGAGCGCGTGGTACTTTGGCCGTCGCATGCGAGCGACCAAGGCCGGGCCATGAGCATGGCGGACCTGCTCGATCGCCCCTGGATTCGCGCGTGGCGTGGGGGCGAAGGCCTCCCCCGTGGGGTGCATCGGTTGGTCGGGTTGGCGCTGCCGATGTGGGTGCTCATCGTCAACATGTGGCGCGTCCACTGGTTCACGATCGACGACAGCTACATCTCGTTTCGCTACGCACGGAACCTCGCCAACGGCTGGGGGCTCGTCTACAACCCGGGCGAGGCCATCGAGGGCTACACCAACTTCTCGTGGACCGTGGTGCTGGCCGGCGGCATCGAGCTGGGGCTCGACCCCCACACGGTCGCCAAGAGTCTCGGGGCTGTCGCCGCGCTCGGCGTGTTGTGGTTGGTGTATCGGCTCTCCGATCGCCTGCTCCCGCACAAGACCCTGCCGTGCGTCGCGACCTGGCTGCTGGCCAGCTCCATGCCCACCTCGGCGTACGCGGTGCTCGGCCTGGAGACCAGCGCGTTCACCCTGCTGGTGCTGTGGGGCACCGACCGCATGTTCCGCGAGGTGGAGCGCGGCGACACGATCCCATGGTCGGGCCTGTTGTTTGCGCTGGCTGGGCTGACCCGCCCCGAAGCGCCGATGTTCCTCGGGCTGCCCATGCTGCTGCTGGGCCGCGGGTTCTTCTCGCGACAGAACCTGCTCCGTGGAGCCCTGTGTGCGACCCCGCTGCTGGTGCACATGCTGTGGCGACACGGGTACTACGGCGCCTGGTTGCCCGCGACGCTGGGGGCCAAGACGGGCGATCTCGGGCTCCAGCTCGATCGAGGCGGCGACTATTTGGCCGGCTATGTCGAGCACGCGGGGCCGATCGTGTTCTTCGCTCTGTTCGGCCTGGCGATGGGCCTGGTCACCCGCAGTCGAGAGATCGTGTCGCTGGGCGCGGTCACGGCCGCATGCTTCATCTATACGCTGGTCGTCGGTGGCGACTGGATGTCGTACTACCGATTCCTGGCCCCGGCCGAGCCATTCGGGTTCCTGCTGGTGGGTCTGGCCGTGCGTCGGATCGCCGAGACCACAGATGCCGCCGCACTGGTGGGCCTGGGTTTGTTCGGGGTGTACGTGGGATGGCTGCGCTACGACCACCTGCGCGAGGGCCAAAATCGGCTCATCAAAGAGGAGATGCGGTACTGGGACAACACCGCCGGACAAGCCGCGCGGTGGTTGGCCAACCAGCCCACGCCCGGTCGTGTCGCCATCGGCGACATCGGCTTCGTCGGCTACCACACCGACTATCCGATCCTCGATCTGCTCGGCCTCGTCGACCCCGTGATCGGACAGCTTCCAGGCGGCTATACCCGCAAGATCGGCGATGGCTTCGTCGACCGCTACTTCGACGTTCGACCCGAGTACGCCGTGCTCGTCATGAGCAGCGCCAGCTGCGACGCACCCGCCGTCGATGGCGTGGCGCTGGTCTACTACGACCCACGGTTTGCGCCCGACTACGCCCTCGCGCACCACCTTCACATCTCGTCCGAGGTCTCGTGGTGCATCTTCAAGCGCCGCGACGTACCGTGAGCCCGCCATGCCCCTGAGTCCCGGAGTCCACTGGCTGTCCCCCACCCTTCCCCTGCACGTGTTCGAGGCGCAGCAGCCCGGCCCGACGGCGCTGATCCAGGCGGGCATCCACGGCGACGAGGTGTGTGGTGTCCACGCGCTGCAAGAGCTGCTCGAAGAGGAGATCCGGCCGACCCACGGACGACTGTTGGTGGTGCCGGTCATGAACCCGCCCGCCTATCGAGCCCGGCAACGCAAGGCACCCGATGGGCTCGACCTCAATCGCTGCTTCCCCGGCGACGCCGCGGCCCCCGAGCGCGAGATCCGGCTCGCACGCAAGTTCATGGACCTGGTGCTCGACGAACGCCCCGCCCTGGTCACGACCCTCCACGAGAGCCACAAGCGCTACGACCCCGAGGTCAACCCGTCGTTTGGGCAGACGATCGTCTACGGCGTGGAGCCACGACCTCCCATCGTCGACCGCACCATCGCCCGGCTCAACGAGCGCTTCGGCGGTGACAACGAGCACTTCGACCCCCAGTACTACCCCGTCGCCACGTCCTCCACCGAGGTGATCGTGGAGGCCACCGGGTGCGTGGGGCTGTGCATCGAGACGTGGATGGGCTTCGAGGAGCCGCGACGGGTGCAGATGCAGCGCGCGGTGGTCGAGTTCCTGCTCGATGACATCGGGGTGCGACGTCTCGACGGCTGAGCGCTCACGGGCCGGGACGTGCTCACTCTCCGACGTCGAGCGCTTCGACCAGCGGCTCCAGCCCGTTGGTCTTGATCTCCAGCGCCAGGGCCATCTGCTCGCCGAGCTTGCCGCCGGGAAATCCTTCTCGGGCGAACCACACCAAGTAGGGCTCGGGCACCTTCATCAGGCGCCACCCTGCGTACTTCCCGAACGGCATGCGAGCGCGGGCCAGGTCCAGCAGCACCGCGGGGTCGGGCCGAAGCACATCCATCGCCGACACAGTAGCGTCGGTCGGCGACGCGAGCCACCAGACCCAGCGCGACGCTGCGATCGAGCCGCGGTCTTCCCAGGACAACAGCCTGGCCCCGCGCACGGGTCGGCCCGGGCTGTGCGCCACACAGCCCGGGCCACCCACGCCCCGGGCCCTGGCTTCCGACGTGCTCGACCGGCTCGATGCATCGCCACCCGCCAGGGCCGCGCCCCGACTGCTCCCGTGGGCCTCAGCGACGACGGCGACGCAGCGCCATGAAGAACAGGGGGAACGCCAACAACGGCGGCAAGGCGTAGAGCACCTCGATGACGAACCGCCCCCAGTCGAACGGCGCCTCGTCGGATCCATCGGCCACCGTCAACGGCTCGGCGTAGACGACCGTCGCGGGCTCGCTCGACGGGGTGCACGAGATCCTCCGCGGCTCGATTCGCTGGTCCCGCAGCGCACTCGCGGTCTCGATGAGCCGGACCAGCTCCAAGCGGCGGCAGTGTCGGTCGGCCCCGCGCGCGTCGGCGGCCAGGTCGCGGATGTCCTCCAGTGAGTCGACCTTGGCCTTGGTGGGGGTACGGCTGAGGGCCTGACCAAAGCTGGCGACCGCAGCGGAGAACCGGAAGGCGTCGGAGGTCTCGGGCAGCGCCGACCCCTCGTCGCGGATCGGCACCTCGACGAGCAGGCTCTGGTCGCCGTCGGGCTGCTTGTAGCGCAGCTTGAGCGCCATCACCGTCCCCACCGCGGGGGCGTCGGCCTTGGGCACCACCTCGTACAGAGCGGTGACCGTGTGCCCGGCACCGATCTCTCCAGCGTCCTTGGTGTCGTCGTCGAAGTCGCGATCGGCGAGGCGACGGTTGTCGTAGCCCACCAGGCGATAGCTGCTGACCAGCTCGGGATCGATCTCGACCTGGATCTTCACGTCCTTGGCGATGGTGACCAGCGTGCTGCCGGCCTGCTCGGCCAGCACCTTGTGCGCCTCGGCCAGACCATCGATGTAGGCGTAGTTGCCGTTGCCCTTGTCGGCCAGCTGTTCCATCGTGGAGTCGCGGAAGTTGCCCGAGCCAAAGCCCAGCGCCGACAAGAACACCCCGGTGCGACGCTTGGCTTCGATGAGTTCCACCAGCGCGGGCTGGCCGACCACGCCGACGTTGAAATCGCCGTCGGTGGCGAGGATCACCCGGTTGATGCCGCCCTCGACGAAGTTCTCCTGTGCCATGCGGTAGGCCAGGTGGATGCCCTCGCCGCCATTGGTGGAGCCGCCCGCCTCGAGACGGTCGAGCGCGCCGAGAATCGCGATCTTGTCGGCACCGCTGGTCGGCGGCAGCACCTGCCCCGCCGCCCCCGCGTAGACGGCGATGGAGATCGTGTCCTTCGGCCCCAGCTGCTCGGTCAGGGTTGCGAGCGACGAGACCACCAGCGGCAGCTCGCCGCCCATCGAACCCGACACGTCGATGAGGAACACCAGGTTGCGCGGTGGCGTCTTGCCCGGGGCGACGTGTCGGCCCTGCAGGCCCACGTGGACGAGAC
>JAHZJA010001332.1 GCA_022601155.1 Deltaproteobacteria bacterium
CCCCACGTCCGCGAGCGCCGTCACGTACCGCATGGTGCTGGCCCACGCCTCATCGATCGAGGACTCGGACATCGCCGACATGTTCTACGAGTACGGGTCGGACCCGACCATCAGCCTGCTCGATGCGGTCTCTGGCTACCTGGACCCGAACGGCGCCTACCATACGAACGACAACTGGTCCGCGGCGGATCCCGGCACCGCCGCGTCGTACTCCAACATGGGATACGCCTTCGCCGGCCTGCTGACCCAGCTTCACACCGGGATTGATTTTGCCGATCACACCGAGGCCACGATCCTCGCGCCCCTGGGCATGGACGACTCGGCCTGGCGACTATCGGACCACGACCTCGACACGATCGCGATGGCGTACGCCTGGGAAGGCGGCCGCTATCAGGAGTACGGTCACTACACCTTCGCCGACTACCCCAACGGCGGACTGCGGGGGTCGGCGTGCGACGTCGCGCGGTTTCTCGGTTCGCAAGCATCAGGTGGAGAGCCCATCCTCGCGCCCGCCACCCTGGCCGCGATGCAAGAGATCGCGTACCCCGGGCTCGACGACGTTCAGGGACTGGGCTGGTACTTCGAGGATATCGGCCCGGGCGATTGGATCGGTCACTCCGGCGGGGAGCAGGGCATCTTCACCGAGGCCTTCTACCGAACGAGCGACGGGGTCGGGTTCGTGCTGTTGACCAACGCCGCGGGCGACGATGAGAACCTGCTGTTCGATCTCGAGGGCAGCATCATCGAGTGGGCCGACGCCCTGTAGGCCATCGGCGGCATCTGGCACCCGCCCGATAGCGTCTCGTCCAACCGCGCATCGGGTGGGCGATCGGGCCGAAATAGAAGGCCATACGGGGGTGAGCCGCGGACTCTGACCCGGTCGGTCGAGATATCGATCTTTACGGGGCCCGAGATCAATTGTCGGCCCGGGGGTGAGAGGACCCGAGCCCGCGAACCGTCCGATTCGGCACCCCAATGCGAACGACTGCCTCCACCCTCACCATCTCCCTGGCCCTGGCCCTGCCCCACACCGGCTGTGACGACGGCGACCACGAGTTCGACGACGCGGGACTCGACCTCGACGACACGACCGACGACCAGGACGAGCCCGACCGCGCCCCGCCGCCCGTGGCGTCCGAGCCGGAGCGTCCCGCTCAACCGGAAGACCTGTGGGGCGACGTGGATCCGTCCGAGATCATCGGCGGCGTCGTGTGGGACTCGGACCGCGACGTCATGGTCCTCAACAACGGCGGCATTTGTACCGGCACGCTGTTGCGCAACAACGTGGTGCTCACCGCCAAACATTGCGTGAGCACCGACGGCACCATCAACGGTCCCGCGTCACCTGCCGCCTCGCTCAGCGTGCAGCAAGACGGACCAGGTGCCACCCTCGGCGCCACCCGCAGCGTCACCGAGATCCGTCGTCTCGCCAACCACGACGTCGCGATCATGCGGCTGTCGAGCGGAATGTCGGTCGACGGCCGTACCTACGGGCGCTCGACGCAGATCCTCGCGACCTCGCAAAACGATGTGGTGGGGCTGGCCGTGCTGTGCCAAGGCTACGGTCGTGACACGTGTAACGGCGGCTCAGGTACGCTCCGCGCTGGCTTCGTCGAGGTGGATGCCAGCACCAACGGAATGCTCTCGTACGTCCCCTGGCTGGGCCTGGACTGGATTCAGTGGAAGGGCGACTCGGGTAGCTCGTGCCGGTTCGGACCCCTGGACCCGCCACTCCAGAAGGCGCTCGGCGTGGCGTCCACGGGCAACTGCGGCGCCGCCACGGCGACCGAGGTCGGCCCGCAGCTGTACCGCAACTGGGCCGTCGATCAGATGAACGACTGGGCTGGCAACACGTTCGTCGACACCTTCAACTTCTGGCAGTGGCTGGCCGATATCGACGAGCCCACCACCATGCTCTCTGGGCCCACGCAGTGGCAGATGGCCGGAGGCGTGCTCTCCGAGAACAGCAACGCGCACACCAACACCCCGTTCCACGAGGGCTCGCGCTACGTCAACGCGGTCCAGGTGGCTTCGGACGCCACCGTGCGCGTCACGGTGAGCAGTGCGGACGACGACGCGGCCGGGCTCATCGTGCGCTACCGCGACCCGACCCACTACTACCGACTGTCGTTCGACGAGCAGCGCCGCTACGCCCGGATCGTCCGTCGTAGCGGCAACAACTGGACGGTCATCGACGAGGATGTCGACTTCGACATCGACTGGTCGACCTCGCCGGAGATCTCATTGGTGGCCTCGGGCAACCTTCTCGCCGGCTTCGTCGACGGGCAGCTGGCGGTGCTCGGCTTTGATGATGAGCACGGCTACACCGCCGGACGCGTGGGCATGTACACCTGGGGCCTGACCGGGGCGACGTTCGACGACCTCGAGATCGAGCGGTTCTAGGCACATCGAGCTCGGGTCGCCGAGGGAGCTCGCTGCCGGCACCTCCCTCGCGCCCGCTCGACTCAGCCGCCCACGCCGTGCTCGTCGCCAGCGGCGATCGACGTCGCGGGTATCCCCGCGACAGCACAGCCCGCCCTGGAAACGGTCTGCTCCCGGAAAGGCTGCCCTCAGCGGTCCGCATGCTCGCGGAGCCACTGCTGCACCTGAGCCATGTCGTCGGCCTTGCCCGCTTCTTCGAGAGCGGCGGCCGCCTCGGTCGCCGAGGCTCGGGCCTGGGAGTGACGGCCCGCGTCCCACTGGGCCTTGCTCAGGTAGAACAAGCCGCGGCCCCGCTCGGCCGGCGTGAGATCGTCTCCGTCCAGCGCGCGCTGGAAGGTGGCGATCGCGAGCAGAGGCTCGCCTCGCTCCCGCTGAGTCTTGGCCAGCGACTGCAGCGTCGACACGATGATCTCCGCGCGCGCATCGAGCTTGGCCTCCAGCAGGGGCAGTGCTGTGGTCAGGTGCAGATACGCCTCGTCGTAGCGACCCATGGACCGCAGCGCCTCACCCAGGACCGCCTCCACGAATGCGCGAGTGGGGTGACCGGCCGGGAGCTCGGACTGCGCCAGCGCCCACGCATCTTGGAGCACCTGCAGCCCGCGCTCTTTGTTGCCGTGGCTACCGTAGGTGGTGGCGAGGTTCGTCAGCGGCGCAATCAGATCGCCAGGGTCCTCGCCCAGGCGGCGCCGCATCGCGATCGCACGCTCGTAGTAGTCGATGGCTTCTTGCCCGCGACCGAGAATGTCGGCGTAGTTGCCCAGGTTGTTGAGGCCGATCGCCACGAAGCGGTGGTCGCCCTCGATGACCCGGTCGAACTCGTCCATGCTGCGCACCGCAGCCGCGTAGGCTTCTTGCTGACGATTTTGGCTGTAGTAGGAATTGGCGACGTTCTGGAGGGCATGGCCCAGATGCAGCGGGTCGTAGCGATGGTGCTCGCGGATCTCCACGGCCCACTCTCCAGCGCGAAGGCCTTCGTCGTAGCGGCCGATGCCCTCGTACACCGCGGTCAGTCGAACCAGCGTGTTGGCAACCTCGGGGTGGTCTTCACCCAGACGCTCGGACTGCTCGCGGCGCACTTCCTCGAAGGTGTCGATCGATTCTTGAAGCCGCCCCGCGCGGTTGAGCACGACGGCCAGGTTGGTCTTGCTGCGAGTGATGAGCTCGAACGAGCCCGTCTGCTCGGCGGTGGCGATGGCACGGTGCGCGTAGTCCAGTGCCTTGTCGTAGTCACGATGCCGCGAGGCGTAGATCGCCAGCGAGCCGACCACCTGGGCCGAGTACCAAGGATGGTCGGACAGCTGTGGCACCCACCCCTCACCCAGGCGCACCCAGGTCTTGCCTCGCCCCGGATCGCTCAGCCCCTCGGCATGCAGCACGATGAGCATCGAGATCGCCTTGGTGGCCAGCAGCCGCGCGCCCGAGATCGACGCGGCGATGTAGGCCGCTTCGGCTTCGGCCCCAGACTCGGGCAGCTGCCCCACGTTCTCCATCGCCGCCGCCCGAGACAGGCGGATCTCGGCGATCAGAGGGTCGTAGCCGAGGTCGAGCGCCTCGTCGAGCAGGGTGGTGAGCGTCGCCAACGAGCGGCGTGAGTCGCCAGCGAAGCGCATCGCTTCGGCCCTACGCATTCGAACCCGCAAGCGCGCCACCGCGGTTCTGGTCTGTGGGCTAGCGGGTTGAGCATCCAACAACGCGACATCGGGATCGGCACACAGCTCGAGAGCAGGGAGCCTCTCCACCAGGTGGCTCGCATCCGCGGCAACCTGCTCGTCGGCGTTCATCATCACCTCGACCGCCACGGAGACGGCATCGCGACGGCGCTCCAGGCAGGCGATGCGCAGCTCGACGGGAGGCTCGATCCGCACGGTCGTGGCGTGGGCAGTGTGGCACGCCTCTCGTCGTAGCGTGCCCCATCGCTCGACGTAGTCATCCAACGCCGGGAGCACATGCTCTCCAGCGGCCGTCGCGTACTGGCTGTCGACGGCGGCGAAGGCCTGGGCGATCTGCGCCCGGCTGGCGGCAGTCCACGCGGGGATCCGATCCACACCGTCGCACGGCGTCGGAGCGCTGGCCCGCAGCACGACCGCCGCCGACAGTGCACCGCCGAGCACCAACGCGCCCGCGGTCACGAACCGACGCTGCCGTCGAGCCCGTAGTCGGGTGAGCTCCGCGATCAGTGCGTTCATCGAAGGAAATCGATCCGCAGGCTGAACCGACAGCCCGCGCATCACGACCCGCCCCAGCACGGCCGGGACCCCCGGAGTCGGCGGTGGCGGACGCAGCTCCCCCAAGATGACCGACGCACGCAGCGCATTGAGGTCTTCGGCTTCGACCGGGCGCTGGCGGTACACCGCTTGGTACAGCGCGCAACACAGCGAGAACTGATCACTGGCCTCGGTGGCTCGCTCTCCGCCGTGCTGCTCGGGCGACATGAACAGCGGCGTGCCCACCATGGCCCCCGACGCCGTCAGCTGAATATCGAGCTGTCCCGGCAGCTCGCCCTCGGAGTCTTCGGTGCCGCGGGTCGGATCTCCCGCATCGCGAGCAAGACCAAAGTCGGTGACCTTGACCACCCCCGACGCGGTCATCATCGCGTTGGCGGGCTTGAAGTCGCGGTGAACGATCCGCGCGGCATGGGCCGCGGCCAGGCCCCGCGCGGCCGCGATGAACACGTCGACGATCGACTGCCAGTCGCGCGTCTGTTGTTGCAGCCACTGGTCGACGGTGCTGCCATCGACGAACTCCATGGCGAGGAACACCCGCCCTTCATCCACCCCGACATCGTGTACCGCGACCACGTTGGGATGCGACAGTCGTGCCAGGGCTTGGGCCTCGCGCAGCAGCCGGGCGGCATCACCCCCCAGCAGCGCCTTGAGGGCCACCTTGCGATCGAGCTTCGGGTCGTAGGCGGCATAGACGACACCCATCGAGCCACGGCCGATCTCCTCGATGACCACGTAGCGAGCCAGCTGCTGCCCCCGCGCAATGGCGGAAGAAGGGGTCGCGGTGCGAAGGGTCTCCGCGCCCGGAGCGGGGAGGGTCTCCTGCGAGTTCGACGAGTTCACGCGGGTGGGCGATGCTAGCAGGTGCTGGGCTCCACTCCGCACGGGCACGCACTACACAACGGCCACGCGCACCGAGAACTTCCCAGACCTCGATCAGTCGGTGCTCAGCCGGACCATCGCCAGCTGGACCTTGCCGCGACGGCGCGCCAGATGGGCGATGAGGGTGGGCGGCGAGGGCTGCTCCCGTACTCGCCTGACCAATTCCGCCGCGAAACGTCCCAGTGACGGCTCCAACGGAGTGGAGCGGAGGCTCGAGCGAGTCTCCCGTTCGCAGGCATCAGTGGTATCACCCGGGCAGCCGACGAATGCGCAGCGAGCATCGAGCGCGGCACAATCGCGCGCCAGCTCGGTGAGCGGCCGGGGCTGATCACCCACGAGCAACGACCGGCGATCGGGGGTGGCCGTCCCCACGACGATCACGGGCGCACAGGCGACGCCGAGCCCGTCCATCAGCCCATCCCACGCCTCGGGATCGGAGGTGACGGCAACGACCCGGGGGCAGCGGGTATCCCCCACGGTGGGGAGTGCGACGGCCTCGCCGTCGTCAGGCAGGTCGATGTCGAGGGTGACGAGCTCACCACCGATGTCGAACAGGGTCTCGGCCCAGGTGCCCTCGCCAGCGTGCGACACGATCGCAGTGCCGCGATTGGGGATCCCGTGCAGTCGGGGCGGCACTCCCTTGGCGCCACGGCTCCCCACCGCGGGTGCACCGTCGGGGCCCCATCGCATCGTACGACTCGCGGCCCCGGCTTCACCCACTTCATCGGCAAACCGAGCCCCGCGGGCCCCCACCCGTCCGCAATCATCGACGAAACGTGCCGAGCCCAGGCCCAACGTGACGAAGATTCCGCCCGCGATTCCGGCCTTGCTGCCGCCCATCTGGGGGTTATAGCAAATCGCCCCGCAGCCCCGGCGGCCCGTTGTCGTTCAGCGTGCGGCCTTGCGACGTCGCGCGCTGCGGCGCGATGACTGCGAGCGACGTCGCTGCCACTGCGATCCTTCGGCCGGCTGGTAGCCCATCGCCCGCAACAGCGGCGGGAGTTCGCTGGGGCGGCATCCCAACCATCCGCCCAGCTCCGGCGGAAGGGCAAAGGGCTCGAACCCCAGCGCATGCAGGGCCTGGTGCGCACGCTCGAGCATGTCGGCCCGCACGGCGCGATCGGCCACGACCCCATACCCCAGGCGCAGGTAGTCCTCGGGCGCGATGCCGTCGCGCACCACCACCGAAGCCACCGCGGGGGAGACCTCCGGCATGGCGTTGGGTCGGCCACGCCATGCCCGAACCAAGGCCGCCCGCCGTCGCAACGCCCGGGCGCGAAGCAGCTGCGGCACATAGATCACCACGCGTCCCAGCTCCACGCCTGCATTCCGCAGGTGCTTGCGATGCCCGTCGTGCAGCGAGCGGAGCTGGGCCGCCGCATCCTCCCGCGAGACCGTGCCGAGCCCCTGCTGCAGCTGGTACAGCAGCCCTCGCAACCGGGCATCGGGCGCGTCGTTCTCGATGCGATGCATCGGCTCCAGCAGGCCCTCCACCAGGTCGCGCACCCAGGCCTGGAGTCGTCGCTCGAGCCGCCGCTGGGCGCCCGCGCCGAGATCCTCCAGGGGCTCCATGCGCACCACGGGATGCAGCAGATCGGACCCCCGCTCGAGGCGGGCCAGCGGCTGCTCGTCGTAGACGATACGGCCGCGGTCATCGATGGAGAACGCATCGAAATCGGCCTCCACCACGCCCTGCACCCACTGCGCCTGCGCGCCGTCATCGAGCTGCCCGGGTGCCTGGGGCAGCACCAGTCCCGCCAGCGCCGCGAACGGGCTGGCCTCCACCACGGTGGGATCGATCGGCGCCGACGGCTTGGGGGCGCGCCGGGGCTTGCGGGACAGCGCACGCGTGTGGCCCCCCGCGCGATGATCGACGAACCGAGCGGCGAGACGCTCGTGCAGCGCATCGCTGTGCCGATCTTCGATCTGTCGCGTCACCTCCTGCCAGTGCGCCGCATCGGGCACCCAGTGCTCGTGCTGGGTCACATACGTCCACGTGCGCACGAATGCGATCCGCGTCATCAGGGTGTCGATGTCGCCTTCGCTGTCGTCCAAGCGCCGAATCCGGGTCGCCATCCAGTCCTGGTCGAGCCGCCCGTCGGGGCCAGCCAGCTGGAGGTAGATCGCAGCCAGTAGCTGCACGTGGCTGTCGACCAGCAGCTTGCGGTAGTCGGGAATCCGGCAGACTTCCCACAACAGCTCCACCGCCGCCGAGCCCTTGGCATGATCGCGGACCGCATCGATGCGAGACAGCTGCACGAGCGCCGCGTAGTCGTCGGCGTGCTCGATAAGTCGCAGGCCGTGGCGGTGCGGTCGCTTTCGAAGCGCCTGCAGCAACGTCGCGATCGAGGTGAACTCGAGCTCGGGATTGCGCCACACCAGCCGATGCACGGGCGGGAAGCGGTGACGCTCGATCGACTCGGCCACCCGCGGGGCGAGCCCGGTCAGCGGGCGCAGCGTGCCGAAGCCCCCATCCCGGGTGAAGCGACCGGCCCGCCCTGCAATCTGAGCGAGCTCGGCCAGCTCCAGCGGCCGCCGCTCACGCC
>JAHZJA010001333.1 GCA_022601155.1 Deltaproteobacteria bacterium
GACGTAGCGGTCGACCATCGTGCCGTGGTCGGCGGGGGTCATCTTGTCGCGCAGGACCGTCTCGGCGCGGGCGATTGCCCGGTCGACGATCTCCGCCTCGAGCTGACGCTTGCGGGCAGCGGCCTCGCGCTCGGCGGCCGACACGGCGGACGCCCTGATCTGCTCGGCCTCCCGCTCCGCATCGGCGATGATGCGCTTGCGGTCGGACTCGGCCTTGGCCTTGGCGTCGGCGAGCAGCTCGGCGATCTCGTCGTCGAGTGCGTCGAGGCGCCCGCGATACTCGGCGAGCACCGACTCGGACTGCTCACGGGCGTCGGTGGCCTTTTGGATCTCCGACTTGACCGTGTCGTGCTTCGCCGCGGTGCGCTTGCGCAGCGGCGCGAACAGGATCTTGTTCAAGATCCAAAACAGCACCGCGAAGTTGACGAAGGCCCAGACCAACCCGAGGTTGCCGGTATGGCCGAAGACGGGGGTGATCCACTCGATGTGGCCACCTGCATGCTCGCCACCGTGGGCGGCTTCTTCCGCGGCCGGGCTGGCGAGGACGGCCATCGGCCACAGCGCCACGCTGACGGCGATGCCGACGCGGGCTGCGAAGCCGAGGCGATTGGTGGGTGCCGGGTTCATGACGCCCTCCCGAGGAGCTTGGTCGTGATCTCCTGCGCGAGCTCGTCGACGCGGTCGCCCAGAGCCTCGCGGGCTTGCTGGGTCTCGGCGGCGATGCGGTCGCGCTGTTCGGCGAGCCCATCGTTGGCCTCGGACCGTGCGGCGGCGAGGGTCTTGGCCTGGGTGGCCTCCTCGTCGTGACGAGCATCGGAGCGGACACCGTGGGCGCGCTCGCGGGCCTGGTCCAGACGCTCCTCGTAGTCGCGGGCGAGTTCGTCCGCTTCCACGCGCATCGTCTTGGCCTTGGCCAGCGCGCCGTCGACCGCTTCTACACGGCGAGCTTGTGCGGCAAGCCAAGGCTTGAACAGCAACGGCCCCAGGATGACCACGAGCGCGATGTAGATGCCGCCCTGGACGAACATGGTCCCGTCGATGTCGACGACGGGGATGGCGAGAAGAGAGCTTGCGAAGTCCATCGGCGAGGACCGAGTCGGCCGGAGCCGACGGAAAGGAGCGGGGCCAGTTTGATTTCGCCGGAAATCGGGTCCTACGTGCCCGCAGACTTGTGAATTCGGCGATGCACCCGCATGGCGCGGCGGCTAGCTACCACTTCGCTGGAAGGCCGTCAACGGTGCGCCAGGGGCACTGGGAGGCGGGCAGCCACGCCCGCTGCGGCGCCGTACAGCCGCGGACTCCCGCGGCCTCCAGAGTCCGTGAGATTTCGGACCTTGGATTGTGGGGCGATCGGCCGCGATCAGGCCTCGGCGGGCGCGGCGGTGGGCTCTGGCGCCACCTCGGCGGGCTCGTTCGAGGGCCGCATCACGCACTGGCCGTCGAAGGCCGCGCCGCGCTCGATCTCGAGGCTGGGGGAGTGCAGTGTGCCGACGACGCGCGCGGTCGATCGCAGCTCGACCAGGTCGCTCGCTCGGATATCGCCCTGCACGTTGCCCTCGACGCACACGTGCGAGGCCTCGATCTGCGCGACGACGCGAGCCGACTGACCGACGATGAGCGTGCCTTCGGTGCGGATCTCACCCGAGAATTCGCCGTCGATGCGCACGGTGCCTTCGAAGGTGAGCTTCCCTTCGAAAGCGCTGCCCTTGCCCAGGAGGGTGATG
Source organism: Deltaproteobacteria bacterium (assembly GCA_022601155.1). Lineage (GTDB taxonomy): Bacteria > Myxococcota_A > Polyangia > Nannocystales > Nannocystaceae > Paraliomyxa. The sequence goes on from JAHZJA010001333.1 coordinate 1,725, forward strand.
ATCTCTGGCGCGTTCATGCCCATGCTCCTCGGTCACCGCTCGCCGACCGTCGTAGCGCTCCGCTGGGGTAGGGCAACGTAGGTCAAACCCGGGGCCCCAGCGCGCAAGCAACCTAGCTGGGATCGCCCGTGAATGCCTACTGCATCTGTGTTCAGCCGGATTCTGACCACCCGCGGCCGGTCGGTCGGTCAGCATTGGGCATGGTCATTCGACCCGGTCTGGCCTAGGCTGCAAAGCGGTGGCGCTCAAGCCGGACGACAGCGCGGACCACAATCGTCCTGGCGAGGCGTCGCCCGGTCGGGATGGTTCCAATCCGACGCAGCAGCTGGCGAGCTGTTTCGGCCGAGCCCGAGCCGTGCTTCAAGCGCTGGTGGCGGGGGTCGACTCTGGTGATGCGTTGGTGGTCGCCACCGACCGCAAGGGCTTCCCGGTCGCGCAGCGCGTGCTTCGGCGGCCTCGCGACTTGCCGCGTGCGCTGGTCATTGGCCGCCACAACCGATGCGCCCTGTCGATTCCCAACGACAACCGGGTGAGCCTGCGCCATGTGTTGCTCACCGCATGGCCTGGTGACGGTCCCATTCGTTATCGCGGTTACGACCTGGGCGGCCGAGCGGGTGTCTTGCTTGCCGACGGCAAGCGCGTGCCTGGGTTCTCGTTTCAGGCGCATGGCCTCATCAGCCTGGGCCGAACCGTGGTGTTCGTCGCGCCCGGCGGCCCCGAAGGCGTCGAGCTTCTCGACGGCGGCGACGACGATGCGTTCCGCAACCTGACCGGCCTCGATCCTTCTGGCAACGGCGTACGCCTGGCGATGAGCGCGACGTCAGAGCCTGGTGTCGCACACCTGGGCGCCGAAGAGCCCCGCGAATACGGGGGCTACCGCGGTCTCGACCTCGAGGCGCGCCCACAGCCTCGCGGGGTGTTGCGACTGCGTTCCACCAAGCCCAGCGGGCGGGGTGAAGAAGTTCGCGAGCTCGAGCTCGACAGTCGTCAGCTGCAGCGCGGCCTGCTGATTGGTCGCTACAGCGACCGATGTTCGCTGGCGGGCCACGGCCGCAACCTGTCGCGGGTACACGCGTTGGTCACCGAAGAGGCTCCGCGCTCGCTGCTGGTCTACGACTTGGCGAGCACCAACGGCGTGCGCCCAGCGGGGATGACCGAGGGGCCGAGCCACGCGGTGGTACGGCTGACCGAGAAGTCCCCGGTGATGCTGGGTCACTTCGAGTTGGGGTGGGTCCCCAACCGCGCCGTCAAGCTGCACTGAGTGATCGCGGTGCCCCGAGTTCGTCGGCCCGATACGGCTACGACGACGCCGGCGTGTGCATGGCAATGCGATGGGTGGTGCTCGGGTCGTCGCGCACCCACACGGCGATGCGTCTTGCGTCGCGCGCTGTCGGTGGGCTCGCGGGTGCTTCGAGATGAGTCGTCACGATGGCCGCGAATGAGGAACCGGCATGCCGACGGAGCCGCTCGCTCGTGCCGATGTCGAGGGTGCTTCGGTCGCGCCTGCACCAACCCACCCGGTCGCCGCCCGACCGCCGCTCGGTTGCAGCTACTGCGGCGCGTCCATGTAGCCGACGAAGCGGTTGTCCTCGAGAACCTCCGATAGGTCGAGGTCGGCCGACTTGCTGCGCGGCCTCTCCAGCGCGATGACGGTGCCTTCGTCATCGAGCATGACGACCGTCTTGGAGTCTTTGCACTCCACATCGAACAGGTGACCGGTCGCGAGGGCCTTGGCAGCCGTCTGCAAGGGCGGCGGCAGCCGCTTGGCCAGCGCGGGCGACGGGACGACGGTCGGTGCTTCCGTCTTCGGCGTGGCCTTGCAGTCGGTATCTCCCATCCACGTGGCGATGAACTCGACTTGTTGCTTCCCACCCTGCTCGGCGAAGTTCACCTCGGCCAGCGTGGTCAGCATGCCGGCGATGGGATCGTGACCGCCGGCGATCGCCAACAGCTCGCCCTGGTCCATGCTCTCGGCGCTGCGCAGCGCCGCCAGGGCCATCGCTTGCGCCGCGACCTCCCAGTTGACCTCGGCGTGGGACTCGGAGGCGGGGGCCGCCACGAATGCCGCGGCCTGCTCGGCCAACGACGGGGTGGCGGGCTCGACGTTGGCGGCCGCGCCAGGCTTGGTCTTCGGCTTGGTGCCCGAGTCCGCCGTGTCGCCACAGGCCATGGAAATGCCAACGACCACGCACAACGTCGAACATCGCATCGTGGCGAGCCTAGCCTCGACTTTGGCGGTTTTCCACGCGCAATAACACCGCCCCCGACCGCTGTGGCAGTGTTTTCGCTCCTCGACGCATGACCCGTGGCGCCTTCGAAGCGCAGCCTCGCCAGGCAGCTGCCGCTGACGGCGTTGTGGCCCATGGAAAACCGCCAAGTCGAGTCTCGTCGGTGCCCCGTCGGCGCGACGGTACGGTTTCGCCGCGTGCTAGCGTGCGTCGGTGAGCCGTGTGCGGTCGAGCCTGGTCCTGGTGGCCGTGGCGCCTTCGGTGGCGCTGGTGGGCTGTCAGGGCCCGCAGGAGGCTTCGGGGGCGTCGATGGGCACGGCGGGCACCAGCGCGTCGGCGTCGAGCAGCGCGGAGGCCACCGGATCTACGGGGGCGTCCATCGTTGGCTCGGCCGGGTGCGGCATGCCTGCGCTGTCGCCCGGGACCCACCAGGCGCTGGCGATCGAGTTTTCAGGGATGACCCGGAGCTACGATCTCTTCGTTCCGCAGGCCTACGAGCCCCAGCGGCCGATGCCCTTGGTGCTGGGATTCCATGGCCATCTGGGCTCGCCATCGTCGGCGGCGAGCGGCTCGATGCTCGATCCGATGGCACAAACTCGGGGCTTCATCGCCGCGTATCCGCAAGGGCTGGGCGCGTCGTGGAACGGCGGCCAGTGCTGCGGCCCGGCGTATGTCTACGACGAGGATGACGTGGGCTTTGCGGTCGCGGTGGTCGAGCAGGTCTCGGCCCAGCTGTGTGTCGACCCCGGCCGTGTGTACGCCACGGGAATCTCCAACGGTGCATTCTTGGTGCAGCGCATCGCCTGCGAGGCGGCGGAGCACTTCACGGCGGTCGCCTCGGTCGCGGGGGTGCTGGGCATTCCCGCCGCTGATTGCACGCCGTCGACGCCCATCGCGGTGTGGCACGTGCACGGGACGGCCGATCAGTTCGTGCCCTACGAGGGCAACGGCCCCGGGTACCCGCCGGTTCCGGAGATGATGGAGGGCTGGGCCGCCCGCAATGGCTGCGATCGGGACCCCACGACCGTGCTGCAGCGCGATGAGGTGCAGTGCGACAGCTGGCCGGGATGCACCGACGCGGTCGAGGTGACGCTGTGTACCGTGCAGGGCGGTGGGCACTGCTGGCCAGGCCACGACGCGTGCCCCGAGGGCCAAGACACGACGGGGCTGGTGGCCTCCGAGGCGATCGTGGAGTTCTTCGAGGCCCACGTGCGCCGCTGAGGACCATCGGCCCTCGCCCGCGAACCGGCCACGACCGCCGACCCCGATCGGTCGACGGTCGCTGTCTCGCTCAGGTGGCGGGGGAGGCTTCTTCGGCGGCCGCTGGGGCCTCGCCTTCGGGAGTCTCTTGTCCGGGGGCACCCTCGGCCATCGCGGCCTGTATGCGCTCGGCCATCTGCTCGGGGGTCACGATCTCCGTGCGCGACGCGACGCCCCACGGGAACCCGACCGGATCGACCACCGCGCCGTAGCGGTCGCCCCAGAACATGTCGGTCACGGGGAGGATCGGCTGGCCGCCGCCCTCCACGGCCTTGGCGTGGGTCTCATCCACGTTGGTGACGTAGTGGTGGACCATGACGGGGCTTCCGCCGAGGGTGGTGGCCGAGGTGTTGCCCATCTCCGGGAACTCGTCGGCGAGCATCAGCACCGAGTCGCCGAACTGCAGCTCGGCGTGCATCAGCCGGCCATCGGGTGAGGGCATGCGACTGCGCTCGGTCGCTCCGAACACGGCGGTGTAGAAATCGATCGCCTTGGCGGCGTCGGTGACCGTCATCGACATGGTGAGGGTGTGGTAGCCGTCGGGGATCTTCTTGGCGGCGGGAGTACCTTCGACGGCGGCCCAGGCGGGCTTCTTGCGCTTCTTGGCGCGGCGCTTCCGCTTGCCGGGAGGCGGCGGTGCGGCCAGGGTGGCGCGCTCGGTCATCTGCTCGTCGGTGAGATCCTCGGTGTGAGTGGCCAGCGCCCACGAGTGGCCGAACGGATCGACCAGGGCGCCGTAGCGATCGCCCCAGAACATGTCGGTGACCGGCATCTCGACGACGGCACCCGCCGCGACGGCGGTCTCGAACGCGGCGTCGACGTCCTCGAGGTAGAGCATC
>JAHZJA010001334.1 GCA_022601155.1 Deltaproteobacteria bacterium
GACCGCGCGACGTTCGATCTGGCCCTGCACGGCCCCGCGGATGCCCACAAGTTCTGTGTGCAGGAGGGGTGGTTCGCCAATGCACTCCCCACCCGCGGTCTGTCGCTCCCCGTCGTCGAACCCGTGATTCGGCTACTGTTCGAGCTTGGCGAGTATCCCGTGCGCTGGACCCATGTGATCGAGTCGGTGCTGGCTCAGCATCAGCCGCCCCCCCCCACCCCGCACATGTGATGACGGTGCGGCGCCCGTGCCCGGGCTTCACCCCTGCAAGACCTGGTGGAGCCCCAGGACCCACAGACCGTAGATCCCCATCACCGCGTGGGAGACGACGGGACCGACGAGCGACCGCTGCCTGGCGTACAGCGCCCCCCACAGCACTCCGCATGCGAGCCCCGCGAGCGCGTACTCGAGGGTCAGGTGCATGTGGGTCAGGGCGAACAATGCGTTGGACACGGCGATGGCAACGACCCAGCGCCTGCGCTCCGACCCCGTGAGGAACTCGAACAACTGACCCTGAATCACACCCCGGGCGATGAACTCCTGCACGGGCACCAGCACCAGGTAGACCCCGTGGGCGAGCATCGCCGTCAGCACCCATGGCTCGTGCAGCGGGGTGATCACGTGGGCGTCGACGTAGCGTGGGTGCAGCTGCACCAGGCCCCACTTGAACACGGTCATGGCCGCCAACGCGGGCACGGTCCACCGCAAGGCCTCGACAGCGTCGCGCCGCGCATTCGACCAAACCAGGCCCACCGAAGCCCACGACAGGCGTTGACGGCGAATCCAGACCACCACCGCCAACGCCATCAGCACCATCAGGGGGCCCGTCAGCACCGTGGTGCTCGCCACCGACAGTTGCTGCTCGACCACAATCTTCATCACCACGACGTATCCGACCACCGCCAGCAACACGTGCACGAGGAAGCTGGCCGATCGCTCGCGCAACGGTGACGGCTCGGATCCACGACTGAGGCGCTCGGCGAGGCTTCGGGCTTGCTGCTGCAGCAGCCTCGACGTCGGTGACCGCTGACCTGGACCATCCCGACCCAACGAACCGACATCGAAGATGCGGAGCGTCGAGGTCTCCATGGCGCGAAACGTGATCCACGGCGCGCCAGCCAGCGCCGACTCGACACCGATGAACGAGCCGGCGCCGAGCGGGCGCGTCGGCACGGGCGCCGCTCCGGGTGCACGCACGACCTCCAGCACGCCGTCCTCGACCCGGTAGATCGACCTCGCCGCGCCCCCCGGCTGCGGTAACGTCTCACCGACCCGCACCGTGATCACCGTGGACTCGAGGCCCTCGGTGGCCGGCGATCGGGCGTCGGTGGTCATCCGGCTGGATCTTGTCCCGGTTGGCGACGCAACGCAGCGCCTCCGTTCGGTGCGGCGCAACGGCGCATGCAGCCGCTCCGTACCAACGTTCTGCACCGAGTCGTGGGCAAACGCCATGCATGCCGTCCAACCGCCTGCAAGCGCCGACACCGCTGTCCGCGTGAGCATTGGTCAACACCAATTGCCTGGCCGTGATCTCCGCCACACTGCGAGCGGTCGGCCTGCGCGCTGTGACCGAACGAAGACATCCGGGCCCCCGACCTGCGATTGCGAACGTGTCAATGTCGCCGCGCGCTGCGGCCACGACCCGAACCCCGTGGCGCGAGGGAGAGGTGACCGGGTGAGCGATTCCAGCGCAGGAACGCGAACATGGGGCTGGCGGGCTGGGGCTCGCGCGCCGAGCTTTGCCCCGGACACGATCGCGGCTCAGGTCGCTCGTGTTCGCGAGGAGGCCTTCGTGGTGCAGCACCCCCACGATGGCGCGCTCGGGGTCGCGACCGGTGGCCATGTCGACCATGCGGGCACCGACATCTGGCCTCTGCGCGGCGTGTTGCCGCCGCTATACCCCGAATGGTTGGGCGACCGCAGCTTCGCGCAGACCCACGGCGTGCGCTTTCCCTACGTAGCGGGGTCGATGGCCAACGGCATCGCCACCACCCGCATGGTCATCGAGATGGGCCGGGCGGGGTTCTTGGGATTCTTCGGGGCCGCGGGGCTGAGCTACGGCCGGGTGGAGCAAGCGGTGGCCGAGCTGCGCCACGAGCTGGACACCCGCGTGCCGTGGGGCTGCAACTTGATCCACTCCCCCCACGAGCCCGCGCTCGAGGAGGCGGTCGCTCAGCTATACATCGAGCAGAACGTGCAGCGGGTCTCCGCGTCGGCCTACATGGCCCTGACGCCCGCCATCGTGCGCTATGCCATCGCGGGCCTGCGCCAGGATGCCGGGGGCCGCATCATCCGGGCTCGCCACGTGTTCGCCAAGGTGTCGCGCCCCGAGGTCGCGCGCCTGTTCCTCGAGCCCGCGCCCGAGCCCATCGTTCGCGCGCTGCTCGATCGCGGCCACATCGACGCGCAGCAGGCCCAGCTCGCGCGTCACATCCCCCTGTCCGAGGACGTGACCGTCGAGTCCGACTCGGGTGGGCACACCGACAACCGGCCGCTTGCCGCCCTGCTGCCGTGCATCGTCCGCCTGCGCGACGAGATCGCCAGTGAGCGCGGCTACCCGGTCTCGATCCGCATTGGCGCAGCGGGGGGCATCGGCACCCCTGGCGCTGTGGCCAGTGCCTTCGCCCTGGGGGCCGCGTACGTGCTCACCGGATCCATCAACCAGGCCTGCGTGGAATCGGGGCTGCACCCCGACGGGCGGGCCATGCTCGCCAAGGCCGACGTGGCCGACGTCATCATGGCGCCCGCGGCCAACATGTTCGAGCAAGGCGTCGAACTCCAGGTGCTGCGCCGCGGCACCATGTTCGCGCTGCGAGGACGGCGGCTGTACGAACTCTATCGAGACTACGACACCTGGTCCGACATCCCGGCTGCGGAGCGAGCCAAGGTCGAGCAGCAGATCCTGCGATCGACCTTCGACCAAGCGTGGGCGTCGACCCGCGAATTTTGGCAGGACCGCGACCCGCAGCAGGTCGGCCGAGCGGAGTCCGAGCCCCGGCATCTGCTCGCCCTGGTGTTCCGTGCCTACCTGGGACTGTCCAGCCGCTGGGCCATCGACGGCAACACCGACCGACGCACCGACTTCCAGATCTGGTGCGGGCCATCGATGGGGGCGTTCAACGCCTGGGTGGCCGGCACCGAACTCCACGACCCCGCGCGTCGGACCGTCGTCCAGGTCGCACGCAACCTCATGGAAGGCGCCGCCGTGATCACGCGCGCCCAGCAGCTGCGCAGCTACGGTGTGCCCGTGCCCGCCTCCGCTTTCGATTTCCGCCCTCGCCCCCTGGCATGAATCCATGACGACCACCGCCCCCACCAGCCCACCGCCCCTCGCCATCGTCGGCGTGTCGGCCTTGTTCCCCGGGTCGAGCACCGCGACTGGCCTGTGGTCGGACATCTGCACCGGGACCGACCGCTTGGGCCCCGTCCCCGCCAGCCACTGGCTCACCGAGGACTACTACGACCCCGATCCCTCCGCCCCCGACAAGACCTACGCCAACCGGGGCGGGTTCATCGATCCGATCGACTTTGATCCCGTGGCCTGGGGCATCCCGCCGAAGTTGCTGCGCTCGACCGACACCACCCAGCTGCTGGCGCTGATCGCCGCCGAGCAAGTGCTCCAAGATGCGGCTCGTGGTCGCTTCGCTACGATGGACCGGTCCCGAGTCTCGGTCATCTTGGGCGTGACCTCGGCCCAGGAGTTGATAGCGCCCATGATCAGCCGGTTGCAGCGACCGGTGTGGGTCAAGGCCCTGCGCGATCACGGCGTCCCCGAGGATGACGTCCAGGCGATCTGCGACCGCATCTCCGACCACTACGTCCCGTGGGAGGAGAGCAGCTTCCCTGGCCTGCTCGGCAATGTGGTGGCGGGGCGCGTGGCCAACCGCCTGGACCTGGGTGGGGCCAACTGCGTCATCGATGCGGCCTGCGCCTCGACCCTGGCCGCCCTCAACATGGGCATGCAGGAGCTGTGGCAGGGCGACTCCGAGCTGGTGATCGCCGGCGGAGCCGACACCCTCAACGACATCTTCATGTTCATGTGCTTCAGCAAGACGCCTGCACTGTCGCCCACGGGTGACTGCCGGCCGTTTTCCGCCGATGCCGACGGGACGATGCTCGGTGAGGGGCTGGGCATGGTGGCCCTGCGACGCCTCGCCGATGCCGAGCGCGACGGCGACAAGATCTATGCCGTCGTCCGCGGGCTCGGGTCGTCGTCCGACGGACGAGGCAACAGCGTGTATGCGCCATCGTCGGCCGGCCAGGCCCAGGCACTGCGCCGCGCCTACGCTCAGGCGGGATTCGACCCCCGTACCATCGAGCTGGTCGAGGCCCATGGAACGGGCACCAAGGCGGGCGACGCGGCCGAGGTCGGTGGGCTCAAGCTCGCGTTCGAAACCGACGACGGGGAGACGACGGCACGGCCGTGGTGCGCACTGGGCTCTATCAAGGCGCAGGTCGGTCACACGAAGGCGGCCGCGGGTGCAGCGGGCCTCATCAAGGCAGCGCTCGCCCTGCACCACAAGGTGCTGCCCCCCACGATCAAGGTCGATCGCCCCAATCCAAAGCTGGGCCTCGAGGGCTCGCCGCTGTACCTCAATACGGAGGCCCGCCCGTGGATTCGGGACTCCCGTCATCCTCGCCGCGCGGGGGTGAGTGCATTTGGGTTCGGCGGCTCCAACTTCCATGTCGCGCTCGAGGAGTACACGGGCCCCGGCGACCGAGCCGAGCGCCTGCGCGTCGATGCGGCGGAGCTGGTGGTGGTCCGGGGCGACACCGCGGCCGAGGTCACCGCCCAGGCGCGCCAATGGGCGTCCCGATGCGACGAGCCCGGCATCGTGCAGTGGGCCGCGTGGTCCAGCCATCGTGGGTCCGCGCCGTCGGCTCCGGTCCGGTTGGCCGTGGTGGCCTCCGATGCCGAGGATCTGCGGGCCAAGCTCGAGCGAGCCTGCACCAAGATCGACACCGACCCTCACGCGGCGTTCGTGGCCCCGGACGGCACGGCCTATGGGGTCGGGGAGCAAGCCGGCGCGGTGGGCCTGCTATTCCCCGGGCAGGGCAGCCAGGCCGTGGGCATGACCGGCACGCTCGCGATGCGCTTCGACGTGGCGCGACGTGCGTGGGACCAGGCCGCCGACCTCGACCTCGGCGATGCGTCCCCGATCCACGAGGTGGTGTTTCCACACCCGAAGTTCAGCGACGAGGATCGGCAGGCCGACACGCTGCGCCTACGCCAGACCCAGTGGGCCCAGCCGGCTCTGGGCGCGGCGAGCCTGGCGATGCTCGCCATCGTCCGCGCGCTGGGGATCGAGGCCAGCGCCGTCGCCGGGCACAGCTTTGGGGAGGTGATGGCCTTGCATGCCGCGGGCGTTCTCGAAGCTGGAGATGCGCTCGCCGTTGCACGGCGTCGGGGCGAGATCATGGCCGAGGCCGCGAGTGCAGCCGGGCAACCGGGCTCCATGAGCGCCGTGGTGGCCTCCGCGTCCAAGGCCGGCGACATCCTCGACCGCGCCGCTGTGCAGGGCGTCGTGCTGGCCAACCACAACGCACCAACCCAGACGGTGGTGAGCGGACCGACCGCGGCGATCGAGCAGGCCGAGTCCGCCTTGCAGGCGGCGGGGCTGAAGGTCCAGCGCCTCCCCGTCGCCACCGCGTTCCACTCTCCACTCGTCGCCCACGCCGTGGAGCCCTTCGCGGCGGCCCTCGAGAGCGTGGACTTTGGCGGCGCCCAACGGCCCGTCTATTCGGGCGCGTCGGCGACCCCGTACGAGGCCGACCCCGGCGCTCAGCGAGCTCGGCTGGCCCAGGCCCTGGCCGAGCCCGTGCGCTTCGAC
>JAHZJA010001335.1 GCA_022601155.1 Deltaproteobacteria bacterium
CTCGCCGCGACTGCCGAGCTTCATCTAGCCCAGTATCGCCACGACCGACGAGCCCAGTCCCCGTAGATCACGGGTGCTGGGCTCGCGGCGTTTTGGCCCCGTTACTGCCCGCCAGAGGCACTATCGGGGCCATCGTCGTCTTCGGAGCCGCCCTCGGCGGCGGTCTCCGGCTGTTGCCTGGACTGGCGCCCCGCTCGACGGACGGCGTCCGACAGCAGGAACTCCCTCTGCGCATTGACGCTGCGCAGCTCGTCGGAGGCCCAGCGCTGCAGCGCATCGTACAGCTGGGGATCGATGCGCAGCAGGTAGCGCTTCTTGGCGGTCATCAATAGAGGCTGCCGGTGTTGATCACCGGGCTGGCGTCGCGCTCGGAGACCACGGCGACCAACAAGTTGTTGACCATGGCCGCCCTGCGCTCGTTGTCGAGGATGACCACGTTGTCGGCTTCGAGTCGCTCCAGCGCCATCTCCACCATCCCGACCGCACCGTCCACGATGCGACGCCGGGCGGCCACGATGGCCTCGGCCTGCTGACGACGAAGCATCGCCTGGGCGATCTCCTGCGCGTAGGCCAAGTGCGAGATACGGGCCTCCATCACCTCGACACCCGCGACGCCAAGCCTGTCTTGCACGTCGGTCTGCAGCACCCCGGCCACATGGTCGGGGTTGCCACGCAGGGTCTGCACGCCGGGGTCCTCGTACTCATCGTAGGGGAAGCGGCTGGCCATCGCCCGAATCGCGGTCTCGGACTGCAGCGCCACGAATTCGCGGACGCTGTGCACATCGAACAAGGACCGAGCGGTGTCGACGATCCGCCACACCACCACGGCGCCGATCTCGATCGGGTTGCCCATCGCATCGTTGACCTTGATCTTGTCGATGTTGAAGTTGCGGACCCGAAGCGAGGTCGTCACTCGGCGCGCCAGCGGGTTGGCCCAGTGGAAGCCGGGCGTGGTCACCGTGCCGATGTAGCGCCCAAAGAACACGAGCACCGATGCCTTGTTCGGGTCGAGGGTGAAAAACCCCCGCAGGGACACGATGGCCAGCGCGGCTGCGATGCCGCCTGCGATCATCGAGGCGATCGACGCGACCTGCGGCCCGTAGTTGATCAGATCCCACAGACCGGCCGCGGCCGCCGCCCCTAGACCCAGGACCAAGGCGACTGCGGTAAAGCCGCTCATCGTCCATGCTGAAAACTCACGGGTTTGGTTCATCGTGCTCTCCACTACCGACATCACGATGATATCATTTCAACATCAATTCGCTTTCGTTTTTTTCATCTGCGGAAATAGCGCAAGAGCGTAAGGGACCACCCTCCGTTACGTTGTCGGGTGTGATGTCGTTGCGCGCGTTGGCTCTTGTTTCTCCGTTGCTACTGGCAGGGTGCGCAGGCTCGAGCGGCTATGTCGCCGGGCCGGCGGACACCGAGGTCACCCCCGCCCGGGCCACCGCCTCGCGGATGTACGCGACGGCCGAGGCACGGATCGAAGCCGAAGCCTACGACGACGCCATCGCGCTGCTACGGCACGCCATCTTGCAGCTGCCGCCCGAGGCCGAGCACGACGTGTTGCGTCACCAGCTGTTGATACGCATGGCCTATGTGCAGCTGCAGTCGGCCATCACCAGCGGTGATCCGCAGCCTCTGCTGGACGCGCAGCAAATGTTGATGCGCTACAGCGAGCGGTACCCACAGCTGTTTGGAGACGACGACCCCCGAGCTCCCCGGGCCGACATCTTCGAGATGCTGTACCAGGTCGAAAACCGGCTCGTGCTCGCCGATGAGGCGATCGCCCCCGTCCAGCGAACATCGCCGCCGCGGCTGGCCGCCGCCCTCGGGGCGGGCTCCCCCACCAGCACACCACTGCCCCCGACCCGCGAATCACGCCCCGACCCGCGGGTCGCCGACGCGACGACCACGGCCGATGACAGCGACGATCCGAACCCCGCCGATGTCGCCCACGACACCGACGGCAACGAGGTCCGCGAGGTCGTCGTTCGCCGCAACCGCTCCCCATCCACCGACGATGCCGTGACCATGGGCAAGCTTCGCGGCGCCTTCGGGGATGCCGATCTCGGCCTCGTGCTCACCAGGCCGGGTCTCGAACCCGTGCACGGTCCTCGCGCCCTGGTGCGGGGACGCGTGCGCATTGCCAGCAAGGGTGACCACCCCCGCGCCCAGCTCGCTCGGGCCGCGGGGCGCTCGTTGTTGGACAATGCCCGGGAAGACCTGCGCGAGTGCTACGAGAAGGCCTACGCCCGACAACCACAGCGTGCGCTGGAGAGTGTGATCGAGGCATCGATCCACCCCGACGGGTCTGTCTCTTCGGTCCTGCTCACCGACGGCACCGTCATCGATGCCCTGGGCGACGTGTGTGTCATCGAGGCGATGCGTAACGCGTCCGTGGAGCCCATCGCCAGCGCCGAGCCCTTCCGCGTACGGGTTGCGATGACCTTCCTGTACCAAAACTCGATCCACATCTACGAAGGCAGCGGCGAGCAGGTCTCGCCTGGCGCCATTCCGCTGCGGGGCAATCCCGCGCGCCCCCGAGCCATGCCCCCCATCGAATCGTTTGCCGGGCCCTGACCCGGTGCCACGGGCTGCGCGCGTCCGAGTGGTTCGCGTCTGTCAGGTGTGCTCCGCGAGCCATCGATCCACGCTGGCCACGACCATCGCTCCCTCCGGCCCCACTTGCGCCATTCGATCGCGCAGCGCTCGGAACTGGTCGGTCATGGCCTGCCCACGCTCGCCTTTGGCCCACCGCAGTTCGAGCACGACCAGCTGAGCGCGGCCTTGCAGCTGCACGTCGGACGCTTTATCAGCCAGCGTCGTGATACGAGGAGCGATCGTCGTGGCCTCGTCGAGTCGACCGACGGCCAGCAATACCCTGCTCAAGCCGATCAGCGGAGCCAACACCCGCGGGTGGTCGGGACCCAGCTCGCGCTCGCGGATCTCCATCGACCGCGTGTAGTACCCAATCGCTGCCTCCGTGTTGCCGAGATCGGCCTCGACGTCCGCCAAGTTGTTGGCGACGAACGCAACGTGGGGGAACTCCGACTCCATCTTTCGCTCGAAGATCGACAGGGCCCGCACTAGCGCGCTTCGTGCTTGCTCCGGCTGCTCGAGTGTACGCCGCACGTTGGCGAGGTTGTTGAGGGCCATCCCCACCGTCACGTGATCGGGACCCAGTCGGCTCTCCATGATCTCGAGCGCGGCCTCGTGCTCGACCGCGGCTTGCTCGTGCTGACCCAGCGTTCCGTGGACGTTGCCCATGTTGGTCAGCGCCTCACCCACCCCCGGACCATGGGAGCCCTCCGAGCTGACGAAGATGGGATACGCCCGCTCGAATGCAGACAGCGCATCGACGTAGCGCCCCGCGTCTGCAAGGGCGGCGCCCAGCATCATGAGCGCAGTGGCGGTGTGGGGATGCTCGGAACCGTAGACCCGCTCATCCTCCTCCACGATGTTCGTCGCCAGCGCGATGGCCTCATCGACCTGGCCAGCGTTGCGTGCCCAGACCGACATCCCGCCCAAGGCCAGCAGGGTGCGAGGGTGCGCGCGACCCAGCGTCTGCTCCAAGATCGCAATGGACCGTTCGTAGCGAACGCGAGCCTCGTCCAGACGCCCCGCCTGCATCAGCGACCCCGCCATGGATTCCAGCAGCGCGCCCTCGGCCGCCGTCCCCCGGAGATCGAGCGCGTCGAGCAGGACACTGGCGTGCCGGAACCACAGCGTCGCCGACTCCAGCTGTCCCTGCCGCTCCCCTCGCACGTTGACCATCTCCAGTGCGGCGAGGAGGGCCGCACGTTGGTGGCCCGCGTTCATCCCTTCGAAGTACGCCTGCGTGGCCATGGCCGCCGCCTCCTCGTAGCGCCCCAACCCGTCGGAGACCAAGGCCAGGGTTCCGCGAAACGAGGCGACCAGTGGCTCCCACCCGAGCGACTGAGCATCGTGCACGGCATCGTGCACGACCTCGCGGCCCAGGGCGATCTTGCCCGCTGCCGCCAGGGCGGCCCCTCGCGCGTGCTCGCGTTGCAGCGCGAGCACTTCTTGCCGTCGCTGCTCGGGCGGCAACATGATGCGCCCCAGCGCGTTCGCGTCGAGGCACTCGGAGACCAATGCGGAGAAGGTCACCAGCTCCACCGCGTTGAGGACCGTCTTCGGCGACGCATGCTCGAGCTCGTCGAGCGTCACCTCCAGCCCCGCCCGACGCTCCGCCAGACAGTAGAGGGCCCGCTCCCGCAGTCCCTCGTCCCAGCTGCGCTCTACGTCGTGGCGCAAGCAAACCTCGGTTCGTACCTCTCGCCACTGCGAGGTCCATGTCTCGAGCCAGGGCTCGATCTTGTCCAGGGTGGCGGCGGCGTGGCTGACCTCGGTCGCCATCACCGCGTCGCGAATGGTCTGCAGGCGAGACGGGTTCCACACCGCGTCCAGCTCGTGTGCCCGCGCCTCGCATTGGGCAACACGATGGTTGTGCGAGAGGCGTTGCCCCCCGTAGACACAGGCCCCCAGCACACCGAGCGCCGCCGCCGACACGAGGACCGTCCTGCGACGTGCACGAGCCTGTCCACGCCCGAGCGCCGACAGCAACGCGGCGGTGTCCGGCCAGCGCTCGTCGGGCTCGGTGGCCAAGCCGCGGTCACACACCCTTCGCAGCCAGGCCGGCACCGCGCTGCGCTCGGTCGGCGGGTTGCGCTCGCCGCCGGTGACCCGCTCGGCCAGGGCGATGAGCGAGTCTCCACCGAACGGTGGCGTCCCGTAGAGCGCCTCCCACAACATCACGCACAGCGCGAACTGATCGGTGCGGTGGTCGAGCGCCCCGCCCCGAAACTGCTCCGGCGACATGTAGCGGGGGGTCCCCGAAATCCCCGACGATGTCCTCGTGAGCTCGGTGACCGTGGTTGTGTCGTCGCCCAACCCACGGGTCCGCGCCCCCTGTCCCAGCACCGCGATGCCGAAGTCGGCTACCCGTGGCCGCCCATCATCGCCCACCAGCACGTTGTCGGGCTTGAGATCGCAGTGCACCAATCCTGCGCGATGGGCCGCCTCGATCCCCTCCCCCACTTGCCGGTACATCGCCAAGATCTCGCGCCACGATCGAGGCGCGACCGCCTGCCAGCGCCGCAGGGTCACGCCCTGGACCAGCTCCATCGCCACGAACGCGCGGCCGTTGCTCGCGTCGACCTCATAGACCGTCACCACATTGGGGTGGTTGAGCCGGGCCATGGCCTTGCCCTCTTCCACCAGCCGGTCGGGCTGCAGTACGTCGGCGTGCAGCACCTTGATCGCCACGCGCCGGTCGAGCTTGGGATCGAGCGCCTCGTAGACGCTGCCCATGCCGCCCGTGCCCAGGCACCGGATCACCTCGAAGCGACCGACGGCCGGGCCTTCGGTCTGGTCGGCGACCTCGTCTCCGAACAGGTTGCTCAGCACCCCACGCAGCGCCAGCCCGTGGTCGAGGGTGGCCATGCCCAGGCCGTCGGCTCCCACCTCCCCCTGTTCGCCGGCCGACACGGTGTCTGCCGTCCCCAGGCCGTCGCCAGAAGCGTCCGACTCGGATGTCACCGAGCCCTG
This sequence comes from Deltaproteobacteria bacterium, assembly GCA_022601155.1. Classification (GTDB taxonomy): domain Bacteria; phylum Myxococcota_A; class Polyangia; order Nannocystales; family Nannocystaceae; genus Paraliomyxa. The sequence continues at coordinate 5,572 of JAHZJA010001335.1, forward strand.
CGGAGGTCGTCGATCAGCCACCCGTATCCAGCTGCGCCCGAATCTCTCGTGCCCACGTGTCCAGCCCCCCGACCGTCGATTCGTACAGCGCCTGGCTGTCGGCCAGCTCGCGCATCAACTCGAGCAGCCGCTGCTTGCCCCGGCGCTGCCGCGTGTAGACCGTAGGTACGGGAGCATCGATCATCTCGGCGATCTCGGGAGCGGTGAGCCCCTCGAACAGGCTCATCTCGAGTACCAGCTGTTGATCGAGAGTGAGGCCACGAAGTGCTCGGATCAGCAGCCGGGCCTCTCGTTTGCGCGCCAGCAAGGTGTTCGGCGAGCGCCCGCCATCGCTGTCGCCCACACAGATCTCGGCGAAATCGTCGAGCTCGCGCCCCCGCTTGACCCCCGCCCGGTAGTGGCGTCGAAGCAGGTTGAGAGCCACGCCGAACATGTACTTTCGAAAGTCGACTCCGCGAATGAGATCCTTGGCCTTGGTGCACGCGAGCATGGTGTCGCCCACCAGCTCGTTGGCATCCTCGGGGTTTTGAACCTTGTTGCGGAAGAACCGACTCAGCAGGCCCATGTACCGAGACACGAGCGCCGCGCCGGCTCGCTTGTCCCCAGCGCGCCAGCGCTCCAGGAGCGCGTGGTCGTCCTCGGATTCGTGCTTCGTCGCCACCAGCACCTCGTCGGCGCCCGCGTACCGGTCGCCCGCCACAGCGTACGTGACCTCTCGGCCTGGTCCCAGACGCACATCACTATTTCGACGACGGGCTCCGACGAATCGGGCGCAGTGTGCTCATCGGCGGCGCTTGGCCTGCACCCGCGCGAGGTTCTTGCCGAACAGCGCCGTGGCTGGCTGTAGCTGCGACGCACGCTCGAAGTGCTCGGCCGCGCCATCGAGATCACCGCTGGCCTCCAGCACGATCGCCAGGTTGTTGTGGGCCCCGGCCGCCCCCTCGTCGATGGCCAGAGCCTTGCGGTAGTGCTCGATCGCCTCGTCGGCGTGGCCCTGCTTGCGCAGCGCGTTGGCGAGCGACAGGTGCGGACCCGCTTGGCTGGGGGCCACGGCCACCGCCCGCCGCAAGTGCGCCACCGCCCGGGGCAGCCGGCCTTGCGCGGACAACACGATCCCGAGTTCGAGGTTAGCCTGGAGATGATCCGCATCGTTGCGCAGCGCCGCCTCATACGCCGCGATCGCAGCCGGAGCATCGCCCATCAGCTGGCGAAAGGCGCCGAGGTTGGCGTGGGCGTCTGGATCGGCGGGATCGGCACGAAGTTGACGCTCGAGCTGGTCGGCCCGATCTCCCAACCATTTTTTGCGGTAGTGCCGATCGAGCACGGCCAGATCTTGGGGGCGGTCGGGCTCGACCTCGATGATGAGCTCGGCCATCTCATCGGTGGACTCCACCCCATAGACCACCCGCTGCGGCGGCGAGACCGGGTTGTGCGGATTGGCGGCGGAGTTGTCGAACGACCAGTCCATGTGCACGGTGCTGCCCCGAGGTAGCCGCACCGGTTGCACGAATCGATACTCGTCTTGCCAGTCGAAGTCCCAGTCTCGGATTTCGACGAGCCATCGTCGGCGACCGTCGGGAAGCTCGGCCCAGGCCTCCAGCCGATGTCCGAGGTAGTGCGCATGCGGGTAGACGCTGCGCACGGCCAGGTCCACGGGCACGGTGTAGCGGTCGCGCACGTGCACATCGGACGCCCCCGGCGGCAGGTCGATCTCCGAGCTGGCCAGCTCGATCGACACAGCCGGCATCGTGGCCGGGCGCTCGGCGAAATGCAGCCCGACGCGTGCGGCGATGGGCTCCACCTTCCCCGAGGGGCGCAGGTGGACCTGCAGCACGAGGTCGGCGCCACCGGGCAGCCTCCACGCGCGGGCATCCGAGCCGGCCACGGGGCGCTTGCCCGGGGTCCAGCCGAGGAAGCGTCCGTCGGGCATGCGGGCGCCCGCGAACACCATGCCGTCGAAACCCGGACCCTCGTCGGCGGCATCATGGGCGCGCACGCTACCCGTGGTGTCGATCCGCATCACGGCGTGGTGCACCACGCGGGGATCTCCGGGCACGATTTCGACGGCACGGACCCACCGCATGGGCCCCGGCGGCACGGGAATCACGAAGTTTCGATAGACGTCGCTGCCGTCGGCGGGCAGCGGGAACGGCGGCCCCGTGTCGAGCACCAGGTCCGGCTCGCCCAGCTGCCATCCGACCGGCGGCGTGGGTGGTGACGGGGCCTTCGACAGGTCGCCCGCGACGGCCCCCTGCTCGACCCACCGCGTCAGCGTCTGTCGCGTCACCCGATCGAGGGTGCGATCGCCTTGGAGTGCAGCCCGGTCCGGCTGTGGCAGCCACGGTGGCATCTGCCCGTCGGCGACGACCTGTGCGATCTGCGTGGCATGATCGCGAACGTCGTCGTAGCTGACGAAGGGAAATGGCGCGGGTCCGGCCGCGTGATGGCAACCGGTGCAGTGCGCATGGATGATCGGTGCGACGTGCTCGGCAAACGTGGGCGTTTGCGGCACGGTGGCCGGCGACACGACTGGCTTGGCAGGCGGCGAGGCCGTCGGATCCGGCGCAGGGTCTCGATTGCACGCACCGCCCATCAGCGCGGCAGCGGCGAGTACGGCGGGGCGAAGATTCATCGCAGGTCCGAGATGTAGCATCCGATGGGAGGTCCGCCTGCAGCCTCGGGCTCGACGCCTCGCCGCACCGCGTCCACGGCATCGCGCAGCTCGTGGGCCCCGGCCTCGGCTCGAACCTTGCCGCGCTCCGCCACCCGGTCGTCGATCCGCCCCCGGTACACGGGCTCGGTCACCCCCGTCACGAACACCGCGGCCTCCGGCGTGACCACGGCCCCCGCCCGCGCCACGAGCAGGTGGCCGGGGTCTCGCACCGTCGGCAACGCCAGCGAGAACCGCCGCTGATGCTCGCGGATCGTGGCGGGTGCATCATCGGGATCGGGGTACACCAGCCACAGCTTCACCCCCTGCGATTGCCAGCCCTCGTCCAGCGCCGCGAGCGTGGGAGCGTAGCGGTTGGAGATCGGGCAGTCGGTCCCGACGAACACCAGCACGGTGGTGTCGGCTGCAGCCGGACCGAGGGGATCGGCTGGCACCCCATCGAGGTCGACCACCTCGGGCACGGACGTCGACGGCGAAGGTTCGCGCGCAGAGGGCTCGATCAGGGCTCGTGCCCGCGCCGCCACCGGACGGTCGCGCAGCGGCGCGGCCTGTGGCCCCGGGTCCGTGCCGCAGGCCCCGCCGAGCACGGCGATCAATCCCCAGGCCGGCACGCGCGACACCGCGGCATCGTAGCGCGCTCGGCCGGTCGGCTCACCCCGGCGGGTTGACCACCAGGTCCAAGCCCGATCCGGTCATGTCCGAGTAGGTGTACGGCTGCACGAGATCCCCGACGGTCGTCACCACGTCGTAGTTGACCGGGTCGATCTTGTAGGCGGTGGAGGTGCCTTGGTCGACGACCCACACGAAACCATCGCGATCGATACTCGTGCCCACGGGCGTCACACACCCCGGCAGCGGGATCGCATCGTCGATGAGGGTATCGGTGTTGGCGTCGACCAACGACAACCGACACGGGATGTTCCCCGCGATCCATGCCCGCCCCTCGCGGTCGATCTGGATCCCGCGGTAGCGCGCGCCCGAGGTGGCCGCGGTCACGAACGCACCGGTCGCCACATCGAGCCGGTACACGTAGTTGGTGCCCTCGTTGTAGGTCACCACCCACGGGTCACCATCGGCATCCACTGCCATCCCGTAGTTGTCACCCGCGGGCACGTCGTAGACGGTCACCACCAGCGTGTCGGCGTCGACGTGGATGAGGTTGTCCTGGCCGCCGCGAGTCGCGACCCAGAAGTCGCCCTCGGCATTGACCGCCCCGCCGTAGGTCCGACCACCGCCGCCCACCGTCACCACCGAGTCGAGGATGGCGCCGGTATCCCCGTCGAGGCGACGAAACTCGATGTCGTTGCCGTTGCCCCGCCACGACACCCACACCCGAGGATTGGGCACCGTGTTCTGGCACGTGACCGGGTCGATCTCGCCGCCCTCCCACGCCACCGCCCGCGGACCACGGTCGTAGCCCGACGCCGGCAGGGCGGTGTTCCACAGCACGCACTCGTCCTCGGTCCACGCCAGCGTGTCCTGTGGCCCGGTCGATGTCTGGATCCCGGGCACGCCGTTGGTCTCGACGCAGCGCTCGAGCTCCGCGGAGATCTTGGTCAGGCTGCCTGCATCACCCCGGTTGGCCACCGCAACATCGCCGTACTGATTGACCGAGGTACGCGAGGGGCTGTTGCTCCCCGACGACGCCTGATAGCGGCCCAGCTCCACTCCGGTCTCGGTGTCGATCTTGCTCACCGTGCCCTGGGGCGAGTTGCCGATCCAGATGTACGAGAAGGCGCCGCCGCCCTCGACATCACCACCCCCGCACCCGGTCGGCGGCGGTATGTCGGGCAGATCGAATTTGATCATCGGCCCCTCGTCGTCACCGCCGGTCAGACCATCGTCGGCCGACACGCTGCCGGTCATGCCGCCCGCGCTCGTGCCGTTGGACTCCGACCCGGTGGCGTCGTCGGTGCCCAACCCATCGAGGGTGATCACGCCACCGCCTTCCGCGTCGTCACCGCGTCCGTCGACTTGTCCGCAGCTCGCCGCGATGAGTGCGCAGATGCCTGCCAGACCGATCGTTCGTCGCGTCGTCATGCTGATTTGGACACCGGTCCACACCGTGCTTCCGACTACGTTCGGATCCGGTACGCGGACATACACGTCCGTCACCGGTCATTCGATTTGACAGTTAAACCCGGACACGAAGCGGGCCGCATCGCCCACACGTGGGTACACTTCGACCCAGAAGATGACCGAAGAGGAAGCCCTCGCCACCGTCACTCGAGCAGCGTCGACACCGCCGCGCGATCGGGGTCCCCGGTACCGCCTTCGGAGTGTCCACCCCACGGATCTGCACTGGGAGCTCGACCTCCGCAGCGGCCTTGCCGTGGTTGGGCGCGTCGGCGTCGACGATGGGCCTGCGGGTCTCGGGCACGGCACAGTGTCGCGTCGGCACTTCGAGCTGCGCTGGGATGAGCGTCGCCAACAACATGTCGGTCGCGACCTGGGCAGCCACAACGGCTCGCGCCTCGATGGTCGTGACATGGGCGAGACCGCGGTCGCACTCCGTGATGGAAGCGTGCTCCAGCTCGGCGACGTCAGCGTGATCTACGAGGCCATCCCCGCCGACATCGAGTGGTCGGAGCCCCCCACCGAGCCCGAGCCGATCCCCGGCCAAGCCCCCAAGCTCATCGCCCTGCGGCAGGCGATCGGCCGTGCGGCGCCCGACCCCTCTCCGGTGTTGTTGCTCGGCGAGACGGGCACGGGCAAGGAGTACATCGCCCGCGAGATTCACCGCCTCAGCCACCGAAGTGGACCCTTGGTCGCGATCAACTGCTCGGCCTTGAGCCCGCAGATCATCGACAGCCAGCTGTTCGGCCACGTCAAGGGAGCCTTCACCGGAGCCACCGCTGACCAACCGGGGCTGTTTCGTGCGGCACAGGGCGGCACCCTGTTCCTCGACGAGATCGGTGACTTGCCGTTGGCGCTGCAACCCAAGCTGCTCCGCGCGCTGCAGGAGAGCGAGGTGCAGCCGGTCGGCAGCACCAAGCTCGTCCCCGTCGACGTACGGGTGGTCGCGGCCACCCACGCCAACCTCGGCAAGCGCGTGGACAACGGAGCGTTCCGCCGCGATCTGTACGCCCGGCTGGCGCTGTGGGAGCTGCGCGTGCCTCCGCTCCGAAGTCGTCGCGGCGATCTCCTCACGTGGCTCGATCGACTGCACACCGCCTGGCTCGACAAGAGGCCCGACCATCCTCGCGAGCCGCTGACGCTGTCACCCGAGGCTGCCGAGCTGGTGCTTCGGCATGACTGGCCCAACAACCTCCGCGAGCTCGACCGCCTGGTCCACGAGCTCGCATCCCTGCCGGATCTCGAGCGACCCATCGCGCTCGAGCGCTTGCCGGGCTGGCTGCATGGGGCAGTCCCCGATTCCCGCGACGGCCGCGAGTCGACCCCGGTCTCGGGACCGGCCACCACCAAACCGCCCGTACCGACCCGCGAGGAATTCATCGCCGTATTCGAGCGCCTCGAGGGGAATGTTCGCGCGATGGCCAAGCACTTCGCCCGCGATAGACGGCAAATCTACCGTTGGATCGACAGCCACGGCCTGTCGCACCGTCGGCCGAAACGAGACTGAACGAGGTCAACCGCCCCCTGGGCCGGCGAGGCGCGGGTTCGGCCTCGTCTCGGCATTGGCATTGTGAAAAGGGTGGACCCGCTTACGACTGCCACTGGAGCATGCCGTGCGCAGGGGTCGTTGTGCTTTTCAACTCCAGGGCGTTTGAGGTAAGAGCGGATCAGCGGGCCGCGACGGTCCGCCCCCACCTCACGAGAACAACGCCATGAAGATCGCAAACATCCTGTTGCTGTCCGTTTCCGTCGCTGCGCTTGCCGCCTGTGGCAAGACCCAGCC